>NZ_JBHILR010000005.1:0-154627 GCF_042193415.1 Bartonella sp. TT121SHDZB
GCTGCTGTCAACGAGGTCTTCCCATGATCAACGTGACCAATCGTACCAATATTAACATGCGGTTTCGTTCGTTCAAATTTGCTCTTCGCCATCGCCATTAATCTCTTGTTTTATTCTCTATTTTTGTTAACACCTAGAAACAGGACTGTAGAACTAAATGAAAAATGGAATATCCTCCATCATACTTACTTGCCTAATCATCAACAACCATTTGGAGCGGGTAGCGGGAATCGAACCCGCATATTCAGCTTGGAAGGCTGCTGCTCTACCATTGAGCTATACCCGCATGACCCACGTACTAACTCTCCTTCGATGAATGGTGGAGGGGGTTGGATTCGAACCAACGTAGCATACGCAACGGATTTACAGTCCGCCCCCTTTAACCACTCGGGCACCCCTCCATTACACCGATAAAGTTGCTCGATGAGGCATCACGACAACCATCTTGAATCCCCAACCCATTCAATCTGATTGCGAAGTGGTTATGACGATTACTATTGTATCTGTCAACAGAATAAATACAATTCTGTACAAATTTCCTGCTCAATAACTTTAAATCATAGATTTTTTCTATCTATTTTTCTTATAAACACGCTATAAAGAAGTTATGAAAGAAAAAACATCACAAAATTCTCATTATGCTCGTTTACGTCGCCGATATCGCGATGCAAAAAGCGCTCCTTCTCGATCTTTTATACACCTGAAAAAGGAAGCCGCTTCTTTACAGCAAGGAATAATCCATCTTTATGGCATTCATTCAGTTCATGCTGCTTTACAAAACCCAAAAAGAATTTTTAAATGTCTTTACGTTACACAAAATGCCTTAAAACGATTAAATATAACCGAATCAGATTATCCTTGCCCTGTTACATTATGCACCCCTAAATATCTTGATTCGTTGGTTGGGAGTGCGGCAGTTCATCAAGGTGTTGTTTTGGAAACTTCCCCTCTTAAACCATGCAAACTATCGGAGCTAACCAATACTGATCTTGTCATTGTTATGGATCAAATTACCGACCCACATAATGTCGGCGCTATTATGCGCTCTGCAGTTGCATTTAAAGCTAAAGCGCTTATTACAACTTGCCGTCACTCTCCTCACGAAAGCGGCGTTCTTGCAAAAGCTGCATCTGGAGCTCTGGAAATGATTCATTATATTACCGTACGAAATCTCGCTGAAGCTCTTCAAAAACTCCATAAAACAGGTTTTACAAGCTTTGGTCTCGATTCAGAAGGTGACCAATCTCTAGAAATAACATTAACAGGGAATAAAATTGCTCTTGTTTTAGGAGCAGAAGGTAAGGGCTTGCGTAAAAAAACACGTGAAACTGTTTGCGCTCTAGCACGCCTTGATATGCCAGGAAATATTAAATCATTAAATGTTTCAAACGCAGCGACAATAGCACTTTATGTGGCGCATAAATATCTTAGATTCTAATTTTTAATTTTTTGTGAAACATCAAAAAAGCCAACCAATAAAAAACCCGCAAAAAAACCGCCAATATGAGCTTCCCATGCTATTGAGATACCATTTTCTTCAAACAGAATGGAAGAAATACCTATGATAAAGTCAGCTATCAGCCACATACTCATATAAACAAGTACCCCCTTGGAACGTAGAGCTTTTTTGATGGACAATAAATCCCCCCCAAATTCTTCATTCTGCACATTAACACCTAAATAGCGGCTGGGCAAACCATAACGTACAATAGCACCCATCATTCCAGATACTGCACCTGATGCCCCAACAAGTGATATGATACTTTCTTGATGAAATGTAAAATAAGTCAAAACAGACACAACTGCCGTCAATACCCAAAAAATTAAAAAGCGTAAAACACCAAAATGTCTTACCAAAGGAGAGCCAAATACCAAAAGCCAAACCATATTAAGAGAAACATGTTTAAAACTACTATGCATAAATGAATAACTCACCATAGTATAACAAAATGCTAAAGGATCCATCTTAAACAATGCTGGTGTAAATGAAAAAAACTCTAGACTTTCAACATAAACCTTATGAGAAAAAAAATACTGAGGAATGCAATAAAGACAAAAACAAAATGCTATCAACACAACTATAATAAATGGAACATTCAATAAAGGTTCTTTAGGTTGTTTCGATAATCGGGAAGCATGATTATAGTGAGGATCAGAAATTTTCATGATGTAAAATCTCATATTCTTTAGAGAATTGGAAATTTTTTACACAAAATAAATATATTCATCTTGAATAAAGAAACTTTTAATTTAAGTCCTCTCAATTTCCCTTGTTTGATTTTCAATAGCTCTACGTAAAAAACATGTATCTTATACAAAAAATTTTGAAAAGCATGAATATCAAGAACATGATTTACAAAATTAGTGATATCGTGTTTATTTAAATGCGAAGTTTGTAATACAATATATAAGAACTTACAGATAAACAAACTTACTTATGAAGCACTCTATATAATAAAAATATCAAATACATAAATGTTGCTTTTTGTTATAAATATACCAATTGTTGCAATTTTTTAATCACGCTATACTTCAATTGAGACTTTAAATAATCCTAGATCTCAATTAATCTCAGTTTCTCCAACAACATAGCTTGACGCTTTGAATGAAAAACGACATCTCTATAAGAATAAAACCTACCAATATATTTGCATTCTCTAAATATCATAATTGGTGTATTCATTTGATATGTTGGTATTCTTCTCCCATAAATGCAAAGGTGTCGGTTCATCTCTTTAACAAATAAGGACAAGATATTCATTTCATCTCTAACAGATATAATTCAAAAATCATCTTCTATGAAACACTCAAAAAAACAATACATTTATTTCAATGATGCGTTCTTGGATTTAAACAGTTTATGAGAAAAACTCCATTCCTTTCTTAAACAGCCTTAATCCATACATTGCCACTTGTAACGTAAAAAAAGAATAGTTTTAATTGATTCAATATAAAAAAGTTCAAAATAAGAGGATCAGAGGAATTCGAACCTCTCTTTCAAGTTTTAAAATGATAAACTATCATTATAAATCAATGTATTAAAAATTGCATAAAACACTAATCATTGAAGAGATAGATTTTGAGTACTCTGCTTGCAATCGTTTAACCACACATCATAAATAGGATGCTCAACAGCGTTCAAACCAGGACTATCTGCAAACATCCACCCTGTAAAAATACGCCGTATCTTTTTATCTAATGTTAGTTCATTGACCTCAACGAAACCAGTTGTACGCGTTGGCTCATCTTTAGAGCTCGTATAACAAGCACGGGGTGTTACCTGTAATGCACCATACTGATAAATTTTACCAAGAGTAACTTCAAAACGTGTGGTTCGCCCCGTAATTTTATCAAGACCTGCAAAAACAGCAATTCCATTGCTAATACGTTCAGCCCGCACTCCACCATTTAAGGATAAAAACACTAAAACTCCCATTAAAAAAATATATATAAAATACTTCAACCCTAACAATAAAAAAAACCTCATCATATCGAAATCAATCGCACCTTTAAAATAACTCTTGTCATAACATAGAGTCAAATAAGACAAAAATACATGCCCATATTAAAACATTTTATTTTTTAGGTGACCATGCATCATAATCTTCATGTACACAAGGACGCGCATCATTATAAGGAATAGCCCCCTTTGGTCGATAGGCCTCACTCGTTCCTGTCATATTTGCAACATGAGGCTTTTCCCATTCATATGGTTGATAATCTTCCTGTGTTGGTGGACACTCACAGCGATGATGAATCCAGCCGTGCCAACCTGGTGGAATAGTAGAAGCTTCAGAATAATCTTTATAAATAACCCAACGATGCGGATAACCATCCTTATGAAGCCCCCCCTCGTAATATATATTTCCAAATTGATCTTCCCCTATCCGCTTACCTTTGCGCCATGTAAAAAAACGCGTACCGATGGTATTACCATCCCACCACGTAAAGATTTGCTTTAAAAAACGACCCATTTTCTATTCCATTTCTTCAATATGCTCATGAAATCAATTATTGGAATAAAATTGTTAACGCTTGAAATTACCGAAAAAATACCAGTAAACTCAGCCACAACTCCAATTGATAAGATAACTTGCTCTCCCTTCATTTCAAAAATGATACTATATTTACGGATTCTTCTCCACCCCATAAAATTTAATCTATGCCAAGTTTCATCTTAACCAATTCATTAACGGTTTGAGGATTTGCCTTACCACCTGTTGCTTTCATTACCTGTCCAACAAACCAACCAGCTAAAGCAGGTTTTTGTTTTGCTTGCATAACTTTATCAGAATTATTGGCAACAATCTCATCAACAGCTTTCTCAATAGCCTTGATATCTGTTACCTGCTTCATATTGCGTTCTTCTACAATTTGGCGTGGATCCCCCCCCTCATTCCAAATAATCTCAAAAAGATCTTTGGCAATTTTTCCAGAAATAATTCCTTCTTTTATGAGATCAATAATGCTTCCCAATTGATTTGGCGAGACTGGTGACTCTTCAATTTCACGATTATCTTTATTTAAGGCTCCTAAAAGATCATTAATCACCCAATTGGCAACTATTTTTCCATCACGACCACGGGCAACCTCTTCAAAATAATCAGCAATAGCTTTTTCTGTCACAAGAATGGAAGCATCATACACCGTCAGTCCCATTTCCGTGACAAAACGTACTTTTATAGCGTCGGGTAATTCTGGTAAATCTGCTGCTAAAGCATCTACAAATGCTTGATCAAGCTCTAATGGTAAAAGATCAGGATCAGGAAAATAACGATAGTCATGCGCTTCTTCCTTTGAGCGCATAGAGCGTGTTTCACCTTTAGCGGCATCAAAAAGCCGAGTCTCTTGATCTATAACGCCTCCATCTTCTAAAATTGCAATCTGACGACGCGCTTCATATTCAATTGCTTGACCAATAAAGCGAATAGAATTAACGTTTTTAATTTCACAGCGCGTTCCAAAATCCTCACCAGGACGACGAACAGATACATTGACATCTGCACGCATAGAGCCTTCATCCATATTGCCATCACAGGTGCCCAAATAACGAACAATCGTACGCAATTTTGTCATATAGGCTTTGGCTTCATCTGATGAGCGCATATCAGGTTTAGAAACAATTTCCATAAGAGCAACACCAGAACGATTAAGATCCACAAAAGACATCGTTGGATGCTGATCGTGCATCGATTTTCCAGCATCCTGTTCAAGATGCAACCTCTCAATTCCCACTTCAATATCCTCAAATTGTCCTTCCGAATCTGGACCAACCGATATAATAATCTTTCCTTCTCCTACAATGGGATAGCGAAATTGAGAAATCTGATACCCCTGCGGTAAATCTGGATAAAAATAATTTTTACGATCAAAAACAGATTTTAAATTAATACGCGCCTTTAATCCTAACCCCGTTCGAACTGCTTGACGAACACATTCTTGATTAAGAACAGGCAACATACCTGGCATGGCTGCATCAATAAGTGATACATGATTGTTCGGCTCTGCACCAAATTTGGTTGATGCTCCTGAAAAAAGTTTCGAATTTGATATGATTTGCGCATGAACCTCCATGCCAATGATGACTTCCCAATCACCTGTAACTCCAGAAATAAAACGCTTAGAATCAGGAATCCGCGTATCAATGATGCTCATTGCCAATCCATTACCAATATTTAAATATACCTCATGGCTTATCTAAAACCATCCTCAGTACAATCCTAGGATATAAATTTCACAAAAAGCCCGATTCTATCGGACTTGTTTTACTTGCGCGAATATTAAGCTTTTTTAGGAGCTTTTTTCTTAGCTGATGTTTTCTCTGCGGACTTTTTCTTCACTGCAGATTTTTTCTTTGCCGGCTTTTCTTCAATGTCTTCTGATTCGTCATATTCTTTCATCAATTCCTCAACTGTCACTTCTTTATCTGTCACTTTTATCTGTGCTAACAAATAATCAATGACCTTTTCTTCAAAAATCGGAGCACGCAGATTTTCAACAGCTTCTGGAGTCTTACGAAAAAAATCCATAATCTCTTTTTCTTGTCCAGGATACTGGCGAACCTGATCAAAAACAGCTGCTTTTAGCTCATCCTCACTAACTTTAACACCTACCTTCATTCCAATTTCAGAAAGCACCAAACCAAGACGAACACGACGTTGTGCAAGAACACGATATTCCTCCCGTGCCTTTTCTTCTGTAACACCTTCATCTTCAAAACTGCGCCCAGCCTTCTTCAAATCATCATTAACTTGAGCCCATATATTGTTAAACTCAATTTCTAAAAGTTCTTCTGGAATCTCAAAATTATAATCAGCATCTAAAGCATCAAGAATTTGACGCTTAACTTTTTGACGTGTCATTGAACCATATTGGCTTTCAATCTGCCCACGAATGACCTCACGTAAGCGAGCTAGAGATTCTAAACCAACTTTTTGCGCTGCTTCATCATCAATTTTCAATTCATCTGGCTTAAAGACAGCTTTAACAGTAATATCAAACTCTGCGTCCCGCCCTGCCAAATGTGCCGCACTGTAATTATCAGGAAATTTAACAGAAATCGTTTTTGCATCCCCAGCCTTCACACCAACCAATTGCTCTTCAAAGCCAGGAATAAATTGTTTTGACCCAAGAATCAGTTGTGCATCACTATCTTCCCCACCTTCAAATGGAACGCCTTCAAGCTTACCTTGATAATCTATGGTAATACGATCACCTTCTTCAGAACGCCCCTCTTTTAGGGAATAATTACGCGTAGAAGAAAGGACGCGATTGACTTGATCATCAATATCCTGTTCAGGGACAGTTGCAATTTCACGGATAACTTCAATATGTTCAAAATCCTTAATTTCAATTTTCGGTAAAACTTCATACTTTAAACTAAAAGTAAAATCGGCTTTACCATCTAGAATTTTTTCATCTTCATCTATGTCAATTTTTGGCTGCATCGCTGCACGTTCATTGCGGTCCGCTAAAATAGAACGTGGCACATCACTGAGTATCTCATTGAGAATCTCCGCCATAAAAGATTTACCATACATTTTTCGTAAATGCCCACCAGGCACTTTACCAGGACGAAAACCATTAAGCTTAATCTTACCCTTGGTATCATCCAATCGTTCATTCAACTTTTCTTCTAAATCTTTTGCTGGAACCACGATCTTAATTTCGCGCTTCAGTCCTTCATTAAGCGTCTCGGTAACCTGCATTAAACACCTTCATTTTTCTAAGGAGAGGGACATGCCCACTCTAATAATCATTACATCTTAACACGTCGAGTGTTACATCACCATGAAGCGGAATTCCAGACACGTAGAAATCCGTAGCACTTAAGGGATTGCTTTGGTGCGGATGGAGGGACTCGAACCCCCACGGTCTCCCGCCAGAACCTAAATCTGGTGCGTCTACCAATTTCGCCACATCCGCCAAACTGACAAGCTAATAACCTTATACAAACGGCGTTTCTATACCATTAATTAGAGAAAAAAAGCAAACAAATATATTAAAAAAACGAATATACATCATTCTCATAAATAACAAAAACAAAATCTATGCTTTTCATATATGGCTGCTTACGCTAAAAGTCGATTATGCTAAAGACATTTGATACTCCAATCCATATCATCGGTGGCGGTCTTGCAGGGTGTGAAGCAAGCTGGCAAATCGCTCAGTCAGGAATTCCTGTTATTTTGTATGAAATGCGACCCCAGAAAAAATCAGATGCCCATAAAACCGATAAATTAGCAGAACTGGTTTGTTCAAATTCATTTCGTTGCGATGATTCATCAACAAATGCAGTAGGACTTCTCCATGCTGAAATGCGATTAGCGAAATCGTTGATTATGAAAGCTGCTGATGCCAATAAAGTCCCCGCAGGGAGTGCTCTTGCCGTTGACCGTGATGGATTTTCAAAAACCGTTACAGCAGCACTCGAAAACCACCTTCTTATAACGATTAAACGTGAAGAAGTTCAAAAAATTCCTAAAGCTTGGAAACATGTTATCATCGCAACGGGTCCCCTTACCTCATCTGCACTTGCTCGAGAATTGCAAGCAATAACTGGAACAGAATCACTCTCTTTTTTTGATGCTATTGCACCTATTATCCATACCGATAGTATTGATACGAATATTTGTTGGTATCAGTCGCGCTATGATAAAATTGGACCTGAGGGAACAGGAAAAGATTACCTTAATTGTCCCTTAAATAAAGAACAGTATGAAACATTCGTTCAAGCGTTAAAAAATGCAGATAAAACAGAGTTTCGTGACTTTGAAAAAACGCCCTATTTTGATGGATGCCTACCAATTGAAATTATGGCTGAACGCGGACTTGAAACTTTAAGACATGGTCCTATGAAACCTATGGGCTTAACCAATGCCCATAACCCTACAGTTAAACCCTATGCTGTCGTTCAATTACGCCAAGATAATAAATTTGGAACCCTTTACAATATGGTGGGCTTTCAGACAAAACTGAAATATGGTGAACAAATTCGCATTTTTAGAATGATTCCCGGTCTTGAAAAAGCAGAATTTGCGCGTCTTGGTGGACTTCACCGTAATACCTACCTCAACTCTCCAATTATTCTTGATCAAACCCTTCGTTTAAAACAAACAAAACGACTACGCTTTGCAGGGCAAATTACCGGATGTGAAGGTTATGTAGAATCAGCTGCAATAGGGCTTCTTGCTGGACGTTTTGCCGCTGCAGAATATCATGATAATAGTCCTTGCCTCCCACCACAAACCACTGCATTCGGAGCCCTTTTGAATCATATTACGGGGGGGCACATTGTAATAGAAGAAATAGAAAGACAGTCCTTTCAGCCAATGAATATCAATTTCGGACTTTTCCCCCCTATTACTTCTGTTAAACATTCAAAAAAACGCTTGCCAAGTAAAGAGAAAAAATTAGTAAAAAAGCAAGCTATAACAGCGAGAGCTCTTAATGATTGTATTCGGTGGTTAACAGATAAAGAATCAAAGAACTCCTGTTTATAAAAAAGTACACGATTCGTCCCTTATCCTCTAAAATAGATCTCTATGACTCTCGTGAAAAAATCATCCTAAAGCCCTTTACTGTCTCCCCCAATTAATAAATACGATTCGACATTTCATTATTCATTCAATAGCATAGGTGCTGTAACATAGAGGTTGTAAAATAATTTTTGACTATAAAAAACCCTTAGTGCTATCAATAAATTAATGTGTTTCAATGACAAAAAATAAAATAATTATATAAATATATTAAGAGATTAAAAATTAAATAGATAGAAAATACGAAAAATACTGTACTTTTATCGTTATTAATAATTTATATACTATATAATGTACATTATTTGATAATAAAAATTTTTCTGTTTTTTAATTTTCTTCCTCAAAATTTGTAATATTTTCTCATCTTAACTCTTATGTAATGAAGAAAAAAATATTTTAAGACGGTGTTGAATATATATCCTCCATTTCAAGTGCCAAGAAAAATCACACTATTGAATGAGAAACCTGAATATCGTATGATTCTTTAACTTGCACTTTTATTAAGCGTAAAAATGGTTGCACATAATAGCTTTTATATATTGATACACTTCACAGAGTTTTTTGCCTTACACTATTTACGAATCTTATTTTGAAATAAGTACTTTAGTATAATAAAAGTTAACATCACATTTTATAAACCATACAGAGCAATATTTCATTTAAAAAGGCTAAAAACAATACATCCCAACTCTACGGTATTTTATATTTTATGCAGTATTTAAAATCATTCTCAAAAATACTAGCAATCCATAAAATAAGAAAAATACCATAAAGATTCACAATTTTTATATGAAAACGTGCACAACATATGTGTTAAAAAAACCCGCTTATAAATAAATCGGGTTTTTTAAATGTTGTTTAAATTATTTTTTATTAACTGCTTCTTTAAGGCTTTTCCCTGCAGAAAATTTGGGGACAGAACGCGCTGGAATATTGATTTCAGCACCAGTTGAAGGATTACGCCCCTTCGTAGCAGCACGATGAGAAACTTCAAAAGAGCCAAAACCTGGAAGACGAACATCTCCCCCTGAAGCCAAAGCTTCTGTTACAGAAGCCATAAAAGCATCAACCACAGCACCAGCTTGCGCTTTCGAAACACCTGCCTTTTCAGCAACGGAGCTAACCAATTCACTTTTATTCATAGAACATTTCCTTTCCCTATATTACCTGACAACATGATTTAATCATGTTATTGGTCAGTTTATTGAAAAGTACAGCAAACAGAAGTCTTATTTTTATCCAAAACATTGTTTTTTAGAAATAATCACAGTTATTCACGGATTTTTTCACTTTTCTTCAACAAAAAACAGAATAATAACCACGACAACGCCTTTTACCACTTAAAAAATGCAGTCATAAATAAGATGAGTGAATCAGTGCGCAATCTGTATTCCTTCACTATCGCTGCTCTCTGACCTGATAGGTACAGTCACTGTAGAAGGCTCCTCCCATTCAATAGTGTCAGGAAAATGAACCAAAGCGTGTTTCAAAACTTCACTCACATGATTTACCGGAATAATTTCCATGTTATTTTTGGCATCATCAGGAATATCAACCAAATCTTTTGCGTTTTCTTCAGGAATAAGGACTTTTTTTATCCCTCCTCGAAGAGCTGCTAAGAGTTTTTCTTTTAATCCACCAATGGGTAGAACACGTCCACGTAAAGTAATTTCACCAGTCATTGCGATATCTTTATACACTGCTATCCCTGTAAGGACCGAAACAATTGCTGTCACCATCGCAATCCCAGCAGATGGTCCATCTTTTGGTGTTGCCCCCTCTGGAACATGAACATGGATATCGCGTTTTTCAAAAAGTGGAGGTTCAATACCAAAATCAACAGCACGAGAACGTACATAAGATGCTGCCGCTGAAATGGACTCTTTCATGATATCACGTAAATTTCCAGTTACAGTCATCTTGCCTTTACCGGGCATCATGACTCCTTCAATGGTCAATAACTCTCCACCAACTTCTGTCCACGCAAGACCTGTCACAACACCAATTTGATTTTCTCCTTCAATCTGATTATAGTGATAACGCTTAATACCCAAAAAATCATTAATATTGCTTTCTGTAACTTTCACAGACTTTTGATGCGTTTTGAGAATTTTTGTAACAGATTTACGGGCAACTTTCATGAGTTCACGCTCAAGGTTACGAACGCCTGCTTCACGCGTGTAAAACTGAATAATCGACCTTAGTGCTTCATCAGAAATGCTGAATTCTTTTTTAGACAAACAGTGATCTTTTAATGCCTTTGGTAAAAGATGCTGCTTAACAATTTCCATTTTTTCACATTCAGTATAACCAGCAATACGAATAATTTCCATTCGATCCATTAACGGACCTGGAATATTAAGTGTATTCGCAGTTGTGATAAACATGACATCAGAGAGATCATATTCAACTTCCAAATAGTGATCAATGAATGTGCCATTTTGTTCAGGATCAAGAACTTCTAGTAAAGCGGATGAAGGATCTCCACGGAAATCTTGTCCCATTTTATCAATTTCATCAAGCAAGAAAAGCGGATTAGATTTTTTTGCTTTTTTCATAGACTGAATAATTTTTCCAGGCATCGAACCAATATATGTTCGGCGATGTCCGCGAATTTCTGCTTCATCCCGTACACCTCCCAAAGAAATACGAACATATTCACGCCCCGTTGCCTTTGCAATAGAGCGCGCTAATGATGTTTTTCCCACACCAGGAGGACCTAACAAGCAAATAATGGGGCCTTTTATCTTTGATGCACGGCTCTGTACGGCCAAATATTCAATAATTCGCTCCTTAACTTTTTCAAGACCGAAATGTTCATTATTCATAACCTTTTCAGCAAAATCTAAATTGTTTTTAACTTTAGATTTTTTACCCCAAGGCATTGCTAATAACCAATCAAGATAGTTACGTACAACTGTCGCTTCTGCAGACATAGGAGACATATTCCGCAATTTCCTCAATTCGGCCCCAGCTTTTTCCTGTGCTTCCTTGGAAAGTTTTGTATTCTTAATACGTTCTTCTAGTTCAGAGAGCTCATCTCGGCTATCGTCACCTGCTCCTAACTCTTTCTGAATAGCCTTCATCTGCTCATTGAGATAATATTCTCGTTGGTTTTTTTCCATTTGTCGTTTAACATGCGAACGAATACGTTTTTCAACCTGCAAAACAGAAATTTCTCCTTCCATGAAGGACAGAACACGTTCAAGACGAGCCCGTACAGGTAAGAGCTCTAATATTTCCTGTTTTTCTCCAAGTTTAATCATCAAATGAGAGGTAATCGTATCAGCAAGCTTAGAAGGATTATCAATTTGACCAATCGCATTAACAACTTCAGGAGAGATTTTTTTATTAAGCTTTACATAATTTTCAAAATAAGCGATCACTGACCTTGAAAGAGCTTCAATCTCAACATCATTCTCTCTAGGTTCTTCTGTAACAGTTGCAAAAGCCTGATGGTAACCTTCACTTAAAGCAAATTGACTAATTTTTGCACGGGCAGTCCCTTCAACCAAAACCTTTACAGTGCCATCAGGAAGCTTTAAAAGTTGCAGAATATTAGCAAATGTACCAATATGATAAATATCTTCTGATTTTGGATCGTCATCAGAAGCATTTTTTTGTGTCACCAATAGTATTTGCTTGTCAACCGCCATCGTTTCTTCAAGAGCACGAATTGATTTTTCACGGCCCACAAAAAGTGGAACAATCATATGGGGGAAGACAACAATATCACGAAGAGGTAAAACAGCATAAACCCCATCTCTTACTTCATCTGTCTTTTCATCAATATATTGCATAATTCTCCTTTCTGGAGCCTATGAGCTATCTACAACAACCAGCCCACCTTTAGAAAACCTCAGCTCTTCACTGTACATGAAGTGGTAATTACTCATACATAAATCAAGCATTATAATGATATTATTAGAAATACCCATCAAATACCCTTCATTACCACCTTTTATATTGTGCATCGCACAATGTCATGCTGATACATTTTCTTTATCTTCTGCACGTTCTGAGTAAATATAAAGAGGACGCGCTTTCCCATCAACGACATCACTCGAAATAACCACTTTTTGAACGCCTTCAAGAGCCGGTAATTCAAACATCGTCTCAAGAAGGATCTTCTCCATAATAGAACGTAAACCGCGTGCACCAGTTTTACGTTCTATTGCTTTCTTCGCAATAACACGCAAAGCATCTTCATGAAATGCTAACTCAACATTTTCCATTTCAAAAAGACGCTGATATTGCTTTACTAATGCATTTTTAGGTTGTGATAAAATTTGCACAAGAGCGTTAACGTCTAAATCCTCTAAGGTAGCCACTATAGGAAGACGCCCAATAAATTCTGGTATTAAACCAAATTTTATAAGATCTTCAGGCTCTAAATCACGAAAAATTTCACCAACACAACGCTCATCAGGTGCCTTAACGGTCGCAGAAAAACCAATAGAAGTTTTTTCACCACGCCCTGAAATAATCCGTTCTAAACCTGCAAAAGCTCCCCCACAAATGAATAAAATATTTGTGGTGTCAACCTGAAGAAACTCTTGTTGCGGATGTTTACGTCCACCTTGAGGAGGAACAGAAGCAATCGTTCCTTCCATAATTTTTAATAACGCTTGCTGAACTCCTTCCCCAGAAACATCTCTTGTAATAGAAGGATTATCTGCTTTACGAGAAATCTTATCAACCTCATCAATATAAACAATACCACGCTGCGCACGCTCAACATTATAATCCGCGGCTTGAAGAAGCTTTAAAATAATGTTTTCAACATCTTCTCCCACATAGCCTGCTTCAGTCAAAGTGGTCGCATCCGCCATCGTAAAAGGTACATCAATAATACGTGCTAATGTTTGTGCAAGATATGTTTTACCACATCCCGTTGGACCAACAAGAAGAATATTTGATTTAGCCAACTCAACATCATTGCTTTTAGACTGATGCGCCAAACGTTTATAATGATTATGAACAGCAACAGAAAGAACACGTTTTGCATGCTGCTGACCAATAACATAATCATCAAGAACTGTTATAATTTCCTGTGGAGTAGGAACACCATCACGCACCTTGATCGCTGAAGACTTATTTTCTTCCCGAATAATATCCGTGCAAAGCTCTACACATTCATCACAGATAAATACAGTAGGCCCCGCAATGAGCTTACGCACCTCATGCTGACTCTTGCCGCAGAACGAGCAATAGAGAGTATTTTTCGATTCGTTCCCGCTATTGCTAATTTTGCTCATTTTTCTTTCCTTTCACCACGATATATGAATACTTCGCCTTTTCAAGGAAGCTTTTCATCATGAAAATTAAAAGACATATAAAAAACCATGCATGTCTCAATATTTTTAGGTGTTTTTCTAAATTTTGCGATATTTTTTATAAAACTCTTTATTTTAAAGTAGCTATTTTTTCTATAAAAATTCTTAATCTTTTTCTTCTTTTTCAGTTTCTGCACGATATTGTATAACATCATCAACTAAACCAAACGCTTTGGCTTCCTCTGCTGTCATAAAATGATCACGATCGAGAGTTTTCTCAATAACCTCATAATCCTGACCTGTATGTTGAACATAAATTTCATTTAAACGCCGTTTCATCTTTATAATATCTTGTGCATGTCGTTCAATATCTGAAGCCTGACCTTGAAAACCACCAGATGGCTGATGCACCATAATACGTGCATTTGGCAATGTAAAACGATGACCTTTTGCTCCAGCTGTTAATAATAAAGATCCCATAGATGCCGCCTGCCCCATGCAAAGCGTAGAAACAGGAGGACGAATAAACTGCATAGTATCATAAATAGCCATACCAGATGTCACAACACCGCCTGGAGAATTAATATAAAGACTAATTTCTTTTTTAGGATTTTCCGCTTCCAAGAAAAGCAATTGTGCACAAACAAGCATTGCCATACCATCTTCAACAGGACCATTAATAAAAATAATCCGCTCCTTTAAAAGACGGGAAAAAATATCATAGGCCCGTTCACCACGATTAGTTTGTTCAATAACCATAGGAACAAGACTTAATGCTGTTTTCATTGGATCACTCATATTTTTTACTTTCCGTTCATATAACAACCGCTCTTTACACATTCAATGTTTTTATCCATAGGCTAACATTACTCTCTTGTGCAAGCTACAATCAAGAGCTGTTTAAGATAGATTAAAATCCTAATCATTAAAATAGCAATAATAACTCTACCTAAACAAATCATAAACATCAGGAATGCGAGATACCGCCCAATGGTAAAAACTTCCTTCCTGAGGTTTTTGCGTGGTTTTTGTCTTTCTGTGAATATGAAATCCTATTAAGCGTGGATCTGTAAGCGGATTGACACCAAAAGCTGGTTCAAAAATACGTTCAGTTTTTTGCCCAGTCCAATAATAAAAAGTTTTCTTTTCCTTTGCTTCATGAAAAAAACCATATCGTTTTGCTAATCGTGAAATACCATCATTGCCAAATATCGTAACGCCAAGACTTCCCGGTAAAATTGGCATTTTTTTCTCTTTAACCAGAACGGTCTCCAAACACGACGCTTAAACCCAAGCCAATGAGGAATAATTTCTGTGCCTGCCCAATAATCTTCAAATATTTTTATAATAGGGTTATTGGGTGGAAAATAAAGTGCAGAAACGCCTACTCTGGTATTATTTTCTCTTGCCAACCAAACCTTATCCGCATCTGGATGAAATTGTTTAACAAGGTAAACATCTGTATCTAACCAAACACCTTGTTGATATTTCATCAGCATAACACGAAAAAAATCCGAGAACTGAATAATTGTACATCCTAGTTTATTGTCAGAAAAATCGGGATCAAGGCGATAAATTGCTGAGTGTGGTAAAATTGATTCGGCTTCATGCAACTCAACACCAGCAGGAAGATTATCTATTTTTTATCATAACTAAAAAGCTTAACGCGCTGTCCAGTTTTAACCATTGAGGACAAACAAAGCCTATCCACCAATCTTAATTGCCCACTATACCAAAAAGTACAAATATCCATATATATAATATATCAAAAATATTCTAAACTTACGCGAAAAAGTTGTTCAACATCACGAACACACTCAGCAAGAGAAAAAATCACTATTCTATCACCAGACAAAATACGCGTATCTGCCGAAAGCTGTATTATTGTCTTATTGCGATAAATTGCACCAATTCTCAAACCATCTGATAAATTGAGCTCTGATAATGACTTACCAACTAATGAAGATGTTTGCATCACTTCAGCTTCAATAATTTCTGCTCGACCATTAAAAACCGAATGAACAGAACGAATACGCCCACGGCGCATTTGTTGCAAAATTCTCGATATTGTAACGCTATGGGGATTAAGATATGCATCCACACCAACAGCACGACTAAATTCTTGATAGGCAACATTATTAATCAGTACCATATTGGCTTTGCAACCCAATCTTTTCGCAATAATAGCACTTAAGAGATTAACCTGATCTTGATTAGTTAATGTAATCATTAAATCAGCCTGATCAATTCCCGCATCTTGAAGAATCACTGGATCTAACACATTACCATATAAAACAGTTGTTTTTTCAAGCTGATCAGCAATTGTGAGGGCTCTTTCTCTATGCGATTCTATAATCTTCAATTTTAATTTATGGAGACGTTTTTCAATAGCCTGTGCAACATAAAGACCAATGTGCCCCCCCCCTGCAATAATCATGCGGTGGGCATCTCGTTCTTTATGACCAAAAAGCCCAACAGCACGACGCATCTGTTCACGTGCAACAACAAGATAGGTTATATCACCAACGCGTAATTGCGTTTCTGAATGTGCAATCAATAATTCCGCGCCACGTTTAATAGCGGTAACTGTCGTATGAAGATCTGGAAAAAGCTCTGTTAATTGACGCAAAGGTGTATTAATAACTGGACAATCTTCCATGCATTCCAAAGCTAACGCAACAATATCATCATTACAAAAATAAAGAACATCTATTGCACCAGGTAAAGCAATACGGCGTAAAACCATTTCCCCAACTTCAACTTCTGGTGAAATAACTACATCAATGGGAATATTTTCTCTGGAAAAAAGCGTCTTATAACGTGGTTCTAAATAAGATTGTGAGCGAATACGAGCAATTTTTGTGGGAACATTAAATAATGAATGTGCTACCTGGCAAGCTACCATATTCACTTCATCAAACAAAGTGACCGCAATCAACATATCAGTTTTGTCTGCATCGGCAGCCAAAAGAACTTCAGGCCGTGAACCGTGACCAACAAAACCTCTCACATCCAATGTATCGCGAATTTTTTCAATTAATCTCGTTTCAATATCAATAACAGTAACATCGTGATTTTCAGCAGCAAGACGTTCTGCTATCCCATAACCAACCTGTCCTGCTCCGCAAATAATAACACGCATAGCCTTAAGAAACTCCAAGTGCTTTAAGTTTACGGTGCAAAGCTGAACGCTCCATACCTATAAATTCAGCAGTACGCGATATATTTCCACCCAAACGTCCAATCTGCGCCACTAAATATCTTTTTTCAAACAATTCCCGTGCTTCGCGCAACGGTAAATCCATGATACTCTCATCTGAATCCATTTGAAGACGTGGCAAAGAATCATTCACTTCACTGGGAAGAAAGTCTGCTGTTATAGGGCCATCACCATCCCGCACAAGAATAAGAAGACGCTCAATATTATTACGTAATTGCCTTACATTACCCGGCCAAGCATGCGTTTGCAAAATAGCTATCACATCATCACTGATTTCACGCGGCTTAATCCCAACTTGCTGTGATATTGTTTTTACAAAGTGATGGACAAGTTCTGGAATATCTTCACGACGTGCTGAAAGCGGCGGAACAGCAATAGGAACAACAGAAAGACGGTGGAAAAGATCTTCTCTAAAGCGCCCGTCAGAAATGAGGCTTTCAAGATTTTGTGCTGTCGAAGAAATGATACGAACATCTACCTTAACACGTTTTGTACCGCCAACTCTCTCAAATGTTTGCCCCGTTAACACCCGAAGAATCTTACCTTGAGTCTCACGCGGCATATCAGCAATTTCATCTAGATATAATATTCCACCATGTGCTTCCTCTAAGGCACCAATCTTGCGCTCTCTTCCCTCCATTTCACTGCCAAACAACTCTATTTCCATTCTTTCCGGAGTAATCGTTGCAGCATTTATTGTAACAAATGGTCCATTCGAACGCGTTGAGAGTGCATGAATAGTTCGTGCAACGGTCTCTTTTCCTGCGCCTGAAGGACCTGTTATCATAATGCGACTATTGGTTGGGGCTACTTTTTCTATGATTTGACGCAAATTTTTTATAACTGTTGATTTTCCGAGCAGTTTTAATGTTTCGTTCGAGCGCTTTCGCAACTCTAAAAGCTCACGTTTTAAATTTGAGTTTTCAAGTGTTCGTTCCGCAACCAATACAAGTCTATCAGCTTTAAAAGGTTTTTCAATGAAATCATATGCCCCTCGCTTTATCGCAGAAACAGCCGTCTCAATATTACCATGACCAGAGATCATAACGACCGGAAGAGCTGGATATTGCGTTTTAATTTCATCAAGCAGTGCTAAGCCATCAAGACGACTCCCCTGTAACCAAATATCCAAAAAAATAAGCTTTGGAATACGCTCACTAATTTGAGCCAATGCTTCATCGGAGTTACAAGCAACACGCGTTTCATAACCTTCATCATCTAAAATGCCAGCAACAAGCTCACGAATGTCTACTTCATCATCAACAATCAAGATATCTGATACCATACTATTCCCCTATCTCATGATTTATAGCTTGTATAATACTATCCTGCTTACCCCCATCTGCCGGAAATATCAAACGGATCATTGCACCACGACCTTCATAAAAACTCTCCGGTGCATCATGAAGCTCCATGGAACCACCATGATCTTCAATAACTTTGCGCACAATAGCTAGCCCCAACCCTGTTCCTTTTTCCCGTGTTGTTATATAGGGTTCTAATAACTTTTGTCTTTGCTCTTTAGGAAGTCCTTTCCCGTTATCAACAACATCCACAACTACCCATTCTTCTTGATGATAAGAACGGACAAGAATATGACCGTGAATATTTTCCTCTCGCATAACCGAATCTATGGATTCGCTTGCGTTTTTGATAACGTTGCAAAAAGCCTGTACAATGAGACGATTATCAAATGCACCCATAAGTGGTAGGCTTCCTAAGTCTTGCTCAAAATGAATATCATGTCGTGTCACTTCTATCAAAAAACATGCTTCGCGTAACAATTCGCGTATATCTAAAACATGCATTTGTGGTTTTGGCATACGTGCAAAAGAGGAAAATTCATCAACCATACGCCCAATATCTCCAACCTGTCGAATAATTGTGTCAATACACCGCTCAAAAACCTCTCTATCTCGTGTAATAACGGTGTTATAACGTTTACGAATACGTTCAGCAGATAACTGAATAGGTGTGAGGGGATTTTTAATTTCGTGTGCAATACGCCGTGCAATATCTGCCCACGCCGCTGTACGTTGTGCGGCAACAAGGTCTGTAATATCATCAATTGTTAGAACCCAAGATTGCCCCTGTCCATCTTCCTCCTCCATCGTAACTTGGACATTACAGACACGCTCTTTTCCTGCAACGTTTAAAGTAACCTGCTCACGATGATTTTTACGATCCAATGAACGCGCAAACTGAAAAACCTGCCCAATTTCAGCGCTTAAAGATAAAAGACTTTGTCCAACAACGTGCTCAGAGCGAATATCAAACATCGCCTCAATAGATCGATTGATAATTGTAATATCACCATTATCATCTATCCCCGCTACTCCCGCTGTTACACCCGATAACACCGCCTCAGAAAAACGCCGTCTTTCATCAATTTGATCACGCACTGCAATCAACTCATTGCGTCGACTTTTCAATTCACTGACCATATAATTAAAAGTTTTGGATAATTGCCCAATATCTCCATCTTTTGCTCGCACTGGCACGAAAATTTCCATATTTCCAGAAGCAACATCATCAGCAGCACTAATGAGAAGACGAATAGGACGTACTAAGCGATCAGCCACAGCAATAGCAGCCCAAATAGCTGATAAGAATAAACTAAAAAAAAGACACAAATAAAGCATGCCAAATGCAATCTGTGTCAGCAGGCGATTTTCATTTAAATCACGATAACGATCTGTATTGACCTCTGTCAAACGCAAAGCAGATAAAACGCCTTCATCAACATCACGCACCAAATATAAAAATGTGTTTGGAATATTGGTAAATTTTAAAATAATACCAAAATAATCATGAACGCCTGGTTGAAAAGAAAAAGGCCTCGCACTGGTTGCACGTTCAATAAGATGAGAAGGAGGGATTGGCAGTTTATCCTCATCACCAAGAGCACTCGAGACAAAAATAGTTCCACTAGAACTTAACAAAAATGCACCACGCAAATTGCGTCCTATAGCATGACGCGTCAATTGCATCCGATATTCAGCTGGATTACGTTCTAAAAGTTTTTTGTTATCAAGTGCAAATGCCATAGCATAAGATAAATTTTTTAAATTTTGAAGCATTTCATCTGCATAAGCATTTGCTAAATCAATAGAAGAACCCACGATTTGCCGCGTTGTTGTATCAAACCATCGATCAAGTCCCAAATTCAGTGCTGGCCCCGATACAAGAGCTACAGCAACAGCTGGCATTGTTGCAACAAGTGCAAATAATGAAATAAGACGCACATGAAGACGCGAGCCTGCACGCCTTGAACGCCAAGCACGAATGATCGGAATCATCTCATAAAAAACGATGATAACAAGCCCTAAAACCCAAAAACTATTAATCCCTATAAGAATAAGGGTTACTGTTCTACTGGGAACAACAGGGGTTAATCCAATAAGAATAATAAAAGAAACAGAAGCTGTAAGTAAAGCCAATACAATAATTGTAATCCCTAAAAAGATATATACCTTACTTAAACGATACAACTCATCATTATAAATATTTTTATCTATGTCTTGAAGATTCGTCACAGATGTTACATTCATCATAAACTTACATACCCTTATCCATTATCTTTATATAATCTTTTGTGACAAAAATTGACAATACTAATACTACATTTAAAATAGGGCAAATAATGAGTAAGAACTTCTACATTTTGAAAAATTTCTTTAAAATAAACTACGTTCGATGATACTTTATAAAGGAAATGAGATGCGATTAACAAAACAAACAAATTATGCTCTTCGGATGCTCATGTATTGTGCAGATAATCAGGGAGCTCTCAGTCGTGTTCCAGAAATTGCTAAAGCATATGCTGTTTCAGAACTTTTTTTATTTAAAATCCTTCAACCGCTTGTTCAAGCGGGTTTTATACAAACAGTGCGTGGACGCAATGGTGGTGTTAAATTGGCTAAACCCGCAGCAGAGATTTCAGTTGCCGATGTTGTAAAAGTAACAGAGGATAACTTTTCCCTAGCAGAATGTTTCGATACAGCAGAACCGACTTGCCCATTGATAGATTTTTGTGGTTTAAATACCGCACTTCAAAAAGCATTAAATGCTTTTTTTGAAGTGTTATCAGTGATATCTTTGGCTGATCTACAACGACCACCCTTTCAAAATCATTTTAAAATTAATGATAAAAGAGTAAACTAGGATTATAACATAAGGAGATTAAGTATTTCTATTGCAGCAATAATATTAGCCGCTGGACGCGGAGAAAGAGCAGAATCTCCACAAAAAATTCCAAAACAATATCGGCTTCTAGGACAAAAGCCGATCATTTATCATACCGTGCATTGTTTTTTGCAGCATCCAGCCATCACAACGATCATCCTCGTTATTCATCCAGAAGATCGTCAAATCTGTGAACAAGCACTCACCGATTTTAAAGAGCGCCTTATTATCGTTGAAGGAGGCAATACACGTCAAATCTCTACTTTACATGGACTTCAAGCCCTCAGAAAATTTTATCCCAAATATGTGCATATTCATGATGGTGCACGCCCCTTTATCGATAACAAACTCCTGGATAATATTCATACTACCGTTACTCCTCAAGAAGGTGTTCTTCCTGTTCTACCCATCTCTGATACCCTTAAACGTGTAAATAATCAGCGTGTTCTAGAAACAATTCCACGCACTCATCTTTATAGTGCACAAACCCCACAGTGTTTTCCCTTTGAACATATCTTAGCGGCCCATCAACAAGCAAAGAAATCTTGCAAACAAGAATTCACTGACGATTCTGCAATTGCCGAATGGTTTGGAATTCCTATGCTTACTGTTCCAGGTGACCCTCATAATATAAAAATTACATGGCATGAAGATTTTAATACTGCACATTTATATCTCCAAAAGAAAATGCAAATATTTCCTGATATTCGCACCGGCAATGGTTATGATGTTCATTCTTTTGAGGATGGAGATTTTCTTATATTATGTGGTATAAAAATCCCTTTTCATAAAAAATTAAATGGACACTCCGATGCGGATGTTGCTCTTCATGCATTAACAGATGCCCTTCTTGCAACTCAAGGTGCTGGAGATATCGGTACACATTTTCCTCCTTCTGATCCTCGATGGAAAAATGTATCATCAGAAATTTTTCTTCGTCATGCTCTTGGTATTCTAAAAAAAGCAGGTGGTCGTATCGCTAATGTTGATATCACAATTATCGCTGAAAATCCTAAAATTGGTCCCTATCGTCATGCCATGACAGAAAATCTTATGACAATACTTGCAATGACACCTGATCGAATCTCTATTAAAGCAACAACAAATGAAAAGCTCGGATTTATTGGTCGTGGTGAAGGAATTGCTGCTCTTGCAACAGTAAGCGTTCTTTATCCAGGAGAAATTCCACAATGACATATTTTTGTGAAAAACAAGCACATGAAGTCCTTAATACCTTTCGTCAAAAAGGTTTGCTGTTAACAACTGTAGAGTCTTGTACAGGAGGGCTCATTGCTGCAAGCCTCACAAATATTGCGGGATCGTCAGATGTTCTTGATTGTGGATTTGTTGTTTATTCAAATGAATCTAAAACACGCCTGGTGGGCGTGTGTGCTGAACTTATAAAAACCTATGGTGCCGTTTCAAAAGAAGTTGCTCTTGCAATGGCTGAAGGTGGATTAAAACATTCACAAGCTGACATTGCAGTTTCTGTAACAGGAATTGCTGGTCCAGGAGGCGCAAGTCTCAATAAACCTATAGGACTTGTGCATTGTGCGGTTGCTTACAAAAATCACTCTTCCCAGCACAAAGAAATGCACTTTGCTCATCTTGAGCGCAATGCTATCCGCTATGCAACTGTTGAAAATGCTTTTAAAATGATTCTGGAAGTGCTTCACTGAATTCCCTACACCAATTTCAAAACTCTCTATTCCAAATTGAGTCTATAATCGTCAATCTTTTGAAAAAAATAGTTTGTTGTATCACAACTTGGATATATTGAATTAATCAAATTTATTCACTTGCACATCACAAGCAAGGAAAGCAGTGTGGATAAAATTACTAAAGAAAGAGCCCTTATGCCTTCCTCAAGTACCAAAAGCTGTAGCAACATCTGAGAAACAGCAAATAAATAATGCAGGCTTACTTCTTCATCAGTGTAAAATGTGGTGCACAATGGATTTTATATACTTTACGGGGACTTATACTATTTATGAGTACTATCGTGAAATGGGTATGACGCATGCTGAGAAATATTTCTTTAAAACAAGCACCCGAATGTGTAACACAAACGTATTCTGTTTGGAGAATTTTGTTTAAGAAATGTAACCCTGTTTAAAAAGAAAGAAAAAGACAAAAGCGTGAAGCTGTGCACCATCTTCATCATTTAAAATGATATTCCTTCAATACGCTTTTGAAAGCTGAATTAAAAACAAATAGTAAAGATAGAAACCGGTTTTCACTTTCACGCTTTTATAAACAATGAGTATTGTTAAAAAATAACAGAATAGATTATGTTACTTCCGAGCCGTAAATCTGATGCGCACGCTTCTCAAAAGCATCGGTAAATTTACAAAACGCAAGATCAAACATTGAGCCCATCACGCGTCCGAATATTCTACTTTTAAATTCATAATCAATAAAAAACTCTACATTACATGCATTCGTATTTTCAATATTATAAAATGACCAACGGTTTTCAAGATATTTAAATGGACCATCAATATATTTAACCTCTATCAAATTTTTCTTCGGCTGAAGAAAAACTTGGGTCGTAAAAGTTTCTCGAATAACCTTATAGCCAACTGTCATATCTGCAAGAAGCAATGTCTTTTCATCACACTCTTTGCGAGAGCGTATTATTAAAGCCTCACACATTGGTAAAAACTCAGGATAACGTTCAATATCTGACACAAGATCAAACATCTCACGAGCACTATAGGCAACTTGCCGTTGTGTTGAAAAAGTTGGCATAATTATCTCTGTAAGGCAAATTTTTTATCACGCGCTTTTTGCAAAATGGCAAAATCATCTCCTGCATGATGAGATGAACGTGTCAGAGGATTGGAAGCCATATGTAAAAATCCCTTTACCTTACCAATTTTAGCAAAAGACTCAAACTCTTCAGGAGGGACAAAACGAACAACTGGATGATGTTTTCGCGTAGGCTGCAAATACTGTCCAATTGTCATAAAATCAACATCAGCAGAACGCAAATCATCCATTAATTGCAGAATTTCATTTCGTTCCTCTCCAAGGCCAACCATAATACCTGATTTTGTAAAGATTGTTGGATCAAGTTCTTTAACGCGTTGTAAGAGTCGAATTGAATGAAAATAACGCGCTCCTGGACGAACCTTCAAATATTTAGAAGGAACTGTTTCTAAGTTATGATTAAAAACATCAGGCTTAGCAGCAACAACAACTTCTAAAGCGCCATCCTTATGACGAAAATCAGGTGTAAGAACTTCAATTGTTGTTTTAGGAGTTTTTTGACGAATCGCATAAATAACTTTCGCAAAATGCTCAGCACCACCATCAACAAGATCATCACGGTCAACAGATGTAATGACAACATGTTTTAATTCCATCCGTGCAACAGCATTAGCGACACGTTCTGGCTCATTATCATCAACAGCAAGCGGAATACCTGTTGCAACGTTACAAAAAGCACAAGCACGCGTACATATCTCACCTAAAATCATAAAGCTAGCATGCCTCTGGCTCCAACATTCGCCAATATTAGGGCAACCAGCTTCTTCACATACAGTCACTAGCTTATGCGTACGTACAATACCATGTGTTTCCTTATAAATTGGTGATGTTGGCGCTTTTACACGAATCCAATCTGGCTTTTTTTGAACGCTTGTATCAGGACGATGTGCCTTTTCAGGATGACGCAATCGTCTATTTGTAACTCTATCAACAACCGTAACCATTTAAGCCTTTGCCTTATAAATACGAAGTAACAATCAAAAATATAAAATTTTTCATACAATCCAGTCATCAAGCGTTTAAAACTTGACCATAAGCATCTAATACACTTTCTTTCATCATTTCCGATAAGGTCGGATGTGGAAAGACAGTATGCATTAATTCTTCTTCTGTTGTTTCAAGATTCATAGCAATAACAAAACCCTGTATCAGTTCTGTTACCTCAGCCCCTACCATATGGGCCCCGAGAAGCTGTCCTGTTTTTTTATCAAAAATCGTTTTTACTAACCCTTGATCTTCACCCAAAGCAATCGCCTTACCATTCGCAGCAAAAGAATAACGACCAATACGTATATCATAACCTGCTTCTTTTGCTGCCGCTTCTGAAAGCCCTACAGAGGCAACCTGTGGTGTACAATATGTACACCCTGGAATTTTTCTTTTATCAAGTGGATGAGCACTTTTCAAACCTGCAAGATGCTCAATACATATCACACCTTCTTCTTCTGCTTTATGAGCCAACATAGGAGGACCTGCTACATCACCAATAGCATAAATGCCTTCCACCCCCGTCCAACTCCATTCATCAGTTACAATGCACCCGCGATCGGTTTTTATTCCCAAAGCTTCTAAACCAAGATTCTCAATATTACCTTGCACCCCAACAGCGGAAATCAACCGGTCAACAGTCATTGACTCTATTTTACCTTGAACATCAATATGTACACTTACAGAATCGGAAGATTTTTCAACCTTTGTTACTTTTGCTTGACGAAGAATGCGTAAACCTTTTTTCTCTAACTGTTTACGAGCAAACGTTGAAATTTCAATATCTTCAGCAGGCATGATATGGGGCATCATTTCAACAACAGTTACTGTCGCCCCCATATCATGATAAAAAGAAGCAAATTCAATGCCAATAGCCCCAGACCCTATAACCAAAAGCGATTTTGGCATTGCTGGCGGTATCATAGCTTCAAAATAAGTCCAAATGAGTTTTCCATCTGGCTCAATACCAGGAAGGACACGAGGACGTGCGCCCGTTGCAATAATGATATGCTTTGCTTGATAAGTTCCCTCCCCTAACGTCCCTTTAGGGACTGGATTTTGCGGTTGCATAATCGGTTTGGAGGATGAAGAAACCATAATTTCCGCAGGAAGGCTTCCCTTTGCTTCTTTAGTAAACTTTGCTTCACCCCAGATAATATCAATTTTGTTTTTTTTCATTAAAAAACCAACACCAGCATTTAAACGTGCTGAAACACCCCGTGAACGTGCCACAACATCTTTGATGTTTGCCTCAATTGAACCATTAATTTTTAGTCCATAATCTTTTGCATGTTCAGCAAAATGTTTCATTTCCGCTGAACGTAAAAGAGCCTTTGTTGGAATACATCCCCAATTTAAACAAATCCCTCCCAAATGTTCACGTTCAACAATCGCAGTCTTAAAGCCACATTGTGCTGCACGAATTGCGGTCACATATCCTCCTGGACCTGATCCAATCACAATTACATCATAAAGATTTGCCACAGTAATTCCTCCATGGATATATATAAAATGGATATGCATTTTTTGAACTTAAGACTGCAAAACAACATGACAGAATTATCTTATGTCTTTTGCCTAAAGCTTCAGGTAAATGCTTTACCCAAACCAGAAATAGCAATAACATTGCTCTCCGAACTCTTTGAATTTGTTTTTACTCTCTTAACACACTCTCTCACAATTTACGTGAAGAACTGTATAAACAGTTCAAACCAACATTGCTAATGGATTTTCAATCATCTTCTTAAAAGTCTGTGCAAGCTCTGCTGCTAAAGCACCATCGACAGCACGATGATCAGCAGAAAGTGTAACTGACATAACTGTCGCAACCGCCAATGCACCATTTTTAATAACGGCGCGCTGCTCTCCTGCACCAATCGCAAAAATCGTCGCATGCGGTGGATTAAGGATAGCAGAAAAACTTTTCACACCATACATCCCCATATTGGATACAGCTGTTGTTCCGCCCTGATATTCTTCCATTTTTAACTTGCCCTCACGCGCACGCGTTGCAAAATCCTTCATTTCTTTGGAAATAAGCGATAACGGCTTTTCCTCTGCATGGCGAATAATCGGCGTAATCAATCCATTGGGAATAGAAACAGCAACCCCAACATCACAATGTTTATGATGAAGCATTCCGCCTTCAAGCCAAGAGACATTCGCTTCAGGAACCGCTTTCAAAGCAAGTGCGACAGCTTTGATCACCATATCATTAACAGAAAGCTTATAAGTAGGCTGAGTTTCTTCCTGACTTTTAACCATTGGTGCAGCAGTATTCAGTTGTGTACGCAGTGCTAATAGCGCATCAAGTTCACAATCTACCGTTACATAGAAATGTGGGACTTTCTGTTTTGATTCCACCAAACGTGTCGCGATTGTTTTACGCATATTATTATGGGGAGCGAAGCTATATTCATCCTCTTTGAAGAGTTTCAATATCTGTTTGTCCGAAGCACCTGTAGCTGTTAGCTCCCCTATCTGTAATGAATAAGACACTTTAGAAATATCGCTGCTCACAGCTTTTTCTACATCGCGCTTAATAATACGCCCATGCGGACCACTTCCAGAAATAAGGGATAAATCAAGACCTGCCTGAGATGCTAATCGCCGCGCTAAGGGAGAAGCAAAAAAACGATCTTTCTTTTTATCTTGCTGTATTAATTGCCCAGTTGATGATTCATGAGACATTTTTATTCCCTTTGAGTCCGTCTGTTTCAAAGAATCTGTCTGTTTGATGCTCTCTGGTTCTTGTCTTGTAGAAGAAGAGATTTCTTCTGTAACTTTTGCAGCTTCAGCTAAATCTTCACCTTCTTCTGCTAAAACAACAATTAAAGCATTTACTTTAACGCCTTGCGTTCCAGCAGGAACAACAATTTTAGCAACCCTACCTTCATCAACGGCTTCGACTTCCATTGTCGCTTTATCCGTCTCAATTTCAGCAATAACATCACCAGAGGAAACCTTATCTCCCTCCTTAATATTCCATTTTGTTAAATTTCCCTCTTCCATCGTAGGGGAAAGCGCTGGCATTGTAATTTTAATGGGCATTATGCTTTCCTCCGTTATGCTCTGTATGTCACAGCCTTAACGGCCTCAATAATTTCAGCAGTATTAGGCAAAGCCAACTTTTCAAGATTAGCGGCATAAGGCATCGGAACATCTTTGCCAGAAATCGTAGCAATTGGCGCATCAAGATAGTCAAAAGCCTGCTGCATAACACGCGTTGCTATTTCAGTTCCTACGGATGACTGAGGAAATCCCTCTTCAATTGTGACCAAACGACCTGTTTTTTTAACTGAAGAAAGAATTGTTGGAAGATCCATCGGGCGAATGGTTCGTAAATCAATCAATTCAACATCAATACCAAGTTTTTCAATTTCTGGTAACGCTTGAACAGCATAATGCATCCCAATTCCACATGCAACAATTGTCACATCTTGTCCAGACTTATGAATACGTGCCTTACCAATCGGCAAAAGAAAATCATCCAGTTGAGGAACATCAAATTGATGCCCGTACAAAATCTCATTTTCAAGAAAAATAACAGGATTATCATCACGAATAGCCGCTTTCAGCAAACCTTTTGCATCTGCAGCGCTATAAGGCATAACAACTTTCAGACCTGGTATATGACTATACCATGCAGCATAACATTGAGAATGTTGAGCACCAACACGGGCAGCCGCACCATTGGGACCACGGAAAACCATAGGAGCGGTCATTTGTCCACCAGACATATAACGTGTTTTGGCTGCTGAGTTAATAATTTGATCCATCGCCTGCATCGCAAAATTAAATGTCATAAACTCAACAATGGGACGTAACCCACCAAAAGCAGCCCCGACAGCCAATCCAGCAAAGCCGTGCTCTGTAATGGGGGTATCAATAACTCGGCGTTCTCCGAATTCTTCCAACAAACCTTGACTAACCTTATAGGCGCCTTGATATTGCGCGACTTCTTCCCCCATAAGAAAAACTGTTTCATCACGTCGCATTTCTTCAGCCAAAGCCTGATTAAGCGCTTCACGAACTGTCATTGTAACCATTTGTGTTCCAGCTGGAATATCAAAATCAGGAGGCGTATCAAAAGATGGAGACTGCGGAACTGACGAAGGAAGAGAAAAAGAAGATTCTTTAGTTTTTTGTGCTGTATCAATAGGTTGCGAAATATCCTCAGCACGCTCACCTTCTTCTAACAAAGTCGCAATAACAGTGTTAACCTTTACGCCTTCTGAACCTTCAGGAACAAAAATTTTACCAAGAGTACCTTCATCAACGGCCTCTACTTCCATTGTCGCCTTATCCGTTTCAATTTCAGCAATAACATCGCCAGAGCTAACCTTATCACCTTCTCTCTTAAGCCATTTAGACAGTTTACCTTCTTCCATGGTTGGCGAAAGCGCCGGCATCAAAATATCAATAGACATACTTGCTTCCCTCGCATCAAACTAAAATATCAGTATAGAGCTCAGAAGCATCTGGCTCTTGATCACTTTGTGCAAAATCTACCGCATCAGCAACAATTGCACGGACCTCTTTCTCAACAGATTTTAAATCGTCTTCGCTCGCCCAATTTTTTTTAAGAATCCGACTTTTTACTTGATCGATCGGATCGTGCTCCTCTTTTATTTTTTGGACTTCTTCCTTGGAACGATATTTTGCTGGATCAGACATGGAATGACCACGATAGCGATAGGTCTGCATATCAAGAATGATCGGTCCTTTACCTGATCGTGCCCAAGAAATTGCTTCATCAGCAGCTCCTTTTACTGATCGAACATCCATACCGTCAACAACAATACCTGGAATTTCAAAAGAAAGACCGCGTCGGGAAAAATCAGTTTCTGCAGATGCACGTGAAACTGATGTTCCCATAGCATACTGATTGTTTTCAATAATATAAACAACGGGAAGCTTCCAAAGTGAAGCCATATTAAAACTCTCGTAAACCTGCCCCTGATTTGCAGCACCATCACCAAAATAAACCAATGTCACATTATCTTTACCAAGATATTGATTCGAAAATGCCAAACCTGAACCAATGGGAACCTGCGCACCAACAATACCATGTCCTCCATAAAAGTTCTTTTCTTTAGAGAACATATGCATCGAGCCACCTTTCCCTTTGGAAAAGCCACCTTGGCGCCCCGTTAATTCTGCCATAACACCACGCGGACTCATCCCAACCGCTAACATATGTCCATGATCACGGTAAGAGGTAATAACCTGATCACCTTCTTTTGCCGCTTTCAATGTTCCAACAACAACGGCTTCCTGTCCAATATAAAGGTGACAAAATCCCCCAATAAGCCCCATACCATAAAGTTGTCCTGCTTTTTCTTCAAAACGGCGAATTAAAAGCATTTCACGATAGGCAATAATTTCTTCCTCTTTTGTAAAATCTGCTATTGGTGCTTTCTTTGTGGTGCTTGATAATGCAGTGCGCGCCACCGACGCAGAATTTTTTTTAAGTCGTTCTGCCATATTAAACTCCCTTTTATGATTGTGTAGGAATAACCTTTACGAACAAAAGTTACAAGCCTTATCAATCGACTTAAACAATATCATCGGTGATTGTTGTTTAAATTAAGCGATTTCTCATTCACTTTGGGCTCCATGTGCAAGGTGTTAAGATTGTCAATTCATTTGGCTTAGAAAAGTTTAAATTCTTCCGGACATACTCATCCAACATGTCCTTTTCAATATGTCCATTGCGTAAAAGAGAAATACGCTTTTCAATGAATATCCGCTCAACTTCTATTTTATGAAGCTCCTCTTCTAATTCACTAATATGTTGATTAACTTCACTGCGTGAATACAACCCATACTCACCATGATAAATGTGGTAACTGAAATAGCTTAAGACTCCCACCGTCATAAGAGGTAGTACAAAGCGTACTTTGATTGATCGACGTTTCTGCTTTGTCCACATAAAATAGCACAGTCTTTACAGCACAAATTTCTTAATAATCAGCCCAACTATGCACGATTTTGATTAATACCTCATTACCAAATCTATACTAAATAATCTATTATGTTCAATTTCTCCCCCCTTAAGACAATCAAAGTAAGCTGAATGACCCACTTTTATATTATAAATATTGGATATCCCACTAACTTGTGATTTTACACCCATCTTTGTCCTTAAAATTTCCTGTTAAAATGGCTATAAAATCAATCAATACCCAAGGTGTAACTATAAAAATAATCCCTAACCCAAAAGTAAATGGTAGACTGATTATACTTAGTATATTTATAAGAAGTATTGCAATGCCAGTTCCAACTTTACCAACCATAAAGCGATGAATTCCCAACCATCCAAAAAACCAACAAACAAGTGCTCTCGCCAATCTTGATTTTTTTGACTGCGATTCACTCAAAAGAGGGAAAACAGATTTAGCGATACTATCTTCACACACAAAGTCAACGGCATCACCCACTTTTGGTATTTTTTCCTAACCAATCGAAACTTGAAAATTGATAACGCTTACCGTCAGCCCCTGAAACGAAATAATCTCCTTGATTCTGACCAATAATCTTACCTTTCATTCTTGCCCACCTATAAAGCTGCTCCTTATGTGTTATTCATAAAGAGATTATTTCTAATTCGATAATATGCGGATTAACCTCACTGTGTAAATACAACTCGTACTCACCGTGATAAACATGAATTTAAAATAGTTCGGAACTCCCTAATGATCTAATATTTCCCCCAGCTATAAGCAGTAACAAAAAACATGCTTTAGTTGATTTATACCTTTGCTTTACCCATATAAAATAGCATTGTCCTTTTCAATATTTTTATTCAACTGTGCATAGTTCTTTAATCTCTCCTTAAAAAGGTATAGAGACATAGTTCGGCATTAATCAACTTAATATATTTATAAAAATAAAAAGCGAGCTAAATTACCTTTTTTTATTATAAGATTTTCACAAATCTGTAATCTGATTCCCATCTTTATCCGTAAATTTTCCAGCAATAATGAGTATAAAATCAACAATCGCCCAAATACCGCTAATCATCAATCCAAACAATGATAAAGATAAAACGAGCATTAAAGTACCCGTCCGAACTCTCCCAACCATAAAGCGATGAACACCAAAGATACCTGCAACCCAACAAAGAAGTGCAAACATTATCTTTGAGTTCTCTGTACCTGATCTCAACAATGGAAAAACAGAACTGACAACACCCCCTTCATAGACAAAATCAACAGTATCACCAATCCTTGGTGGTTTCTTTCCCAACCAATCCCAAGTCGCAAACTGATAACGCTTACCGTCATCACCCGAAACGAGATACATTCCTTGATCTTGAGTAATAATTATACCTCTCATCTTAATCCCTATAAACTTTAAATACCTATAAAATTACTGAGTACATGTCTTTGATAAGAAATCTCAATTTCATAATCTAAATAATATCATACTCTCACACTTTGTGCTCACAACTATCAACGATATACATCACCAGCATAACGCGCTTGGGCTCCCAGTATTTCTTCAATACGAATAAGTTGATTGTATTTGGCTAATCTATCCGAACGTGCAAGAGAACCTGTTTTAATTTGTCCACAATTCGTTGCAACAGCAAGATCTGCAATGAAAGAATCTTCTGTCTCGCCTGAACGATGAGATATAATGGCACGATAACCTGCTTTATGTGCTACTTCTACAGCATCAAGTGTTTCACTCAATGTACCAATTTGATTAACTTTTATGAGAATAGAATTGCCTACCCCCATTTTGATACCATCACGCAAACGTGCTGAATTCGTTACAAACAAATCATCGCCAACAAGCTGACATTTTTCTCCAATTGTGTCAGTAAGTAGCTTCCAACCTTCCCAATCATCCTCTGCCATTCCATCTTCAATTGTAATAATAGGATAATTTTTCACAAGCTGCGCTAAATAATCTACCTGCTCTTGGGTGTCACGGCATTTCCCCTCACCTTTATAAAAATACGAACCATTTTTATAAAATTCGGTTGAAGCACAGTCTAAACCAATGGCAATTTGTTCACCTGGTTTATAGCCACATGCCATGATAGATTCCATAATAAAATCAATTGCTTGATCAGCACTTTTAAATTGAGGTGCAAAACCACCTTCATCACCAACATTGGTATTATAACCCGCATCTTTTAAAAGCTTTTTCAATGTATGGAAAACCTCAGCGCCATAACGGATAGCTTCTTTTACAGTAGGAGCTCCTATAGGAATAATCATAAACTCTTGAAAAACAATCAAGTTATCAGCATGAACGCCACCATTAATAACATTCATCATAGGTGTTGGAAGAATATGTGCTTGTGTACCACCAATATAACGATACAAAGGTAAATTTAATGAATCCGCCGCTGCTTTTGCAACCGCTAATGAAACACCAAGAAGTGCATTGGCACCAAGACGGGCTTTATTTGGCGTTCCATCCAAAGCAATCATTGCTTGATCAATAGCGATTTGATTTGTTGCATCTCGCCCACCAAGTTCTTCAAGAATTTCGCCATTGACTGCAGAAACCGCTTTTTCAACACCTTTCCCTTGATAACGCAAACCACCATCACGAAGTTCTATAGCCTCATGGGCTCCCGTTGAGGCTCCCGATGGAACCAGAGCACGACCAAAAGCCCCATTTTCCAAATGAACATCAACTTCTACCGTTGGATTACCACGGCTATCAAGAACTTCACGCCCAATGATATCAACAATTATAGTCATATATGTTTCCTTATCCAACAAAAGTCGCGATTCATTTATAATGCCCTATTAATGAAATATTTTTTCTCTTCTCAACTCAACTTTTTTGACAGATAATCAAATTCCATTAAAGTCTCAAGCAATCTTTGTAAATCATCAACTTTAATCATATTGGATCCATCAGAAGGTGCATTATCTGGATCTTGATGTGTTTCTAAAAAAATACCTGCGACCCCAACAGAAACAGCCGCACGCGCTAAAATTTCAACAAATTGACGCTGTCCACCAGATGAAGCCCCCTGCCCCCCAGGTTCTTGAACAGAATGCGTTGCATCAAAAATAACAGGAGCTCCAAATGAACGTAAAATAGGCAACGAACGCATATCAGAAATAAGTCGGTTGTAACCAAATGACGTGCCTCGCTCACAAAGCATAACATTCGGATTACCACTGTAAACAACCTTTTTTAAAACATTCTCCATGTCCCACGGCGCTAAAAACTGACCTTTTTTAATGTTAACAACACACCCTGTTTTAGCAGCTGCTACCAAAAGATCTGTTTGACGACATAAAAAAGCCGGTATTTGTAAAATATCAACTGTAGAAGAAACAATTGTACATTGCTCTTCTGTATGCACATCAGTTAATATGGGACAATTAAACTCTTTTTTTAAATCAGAAAAAATGGACATTGCTTTTTCAAGACCAATACCACGTGCCGCCCCCAAAGAGGTTCTGTTGGCTTTATCGTAACTTGATTTATAAACAAACCCGATACCAAGCTGATCGGTAATTGTTTTAATACGACCAGCCATTTCAAAAGCATGATCACGACTTTCCATCTGACACGGCCCTGCAATTAATGAAAGAGGCATTTCATTTGAAAAAATTATATTTCCAACTTTCACACGGGCATTTGGTTTAGTCATTTTATCCCTCAAAAGCAAAGTAATCCAATTTATGCATTAAACCAATCGACTTTGTTCTACAGCGGCTTCAATAAAAGAAGAAAAAAGCGGATGTGGATCAAAAGGACGAGATTTTAATTCTGGATGATATTGAACACCAATAAACCATGGATGATCTACATATTCTATCGTTTCTGGTAAAATACCATCAGGAGACATCCCAGAAAAAATCAAACCACACTGTTCTAACTTATCCTTATAATCAATATTGACCTCATAACGATGACGATGTCGCTCGACAATCTTGGTCATCCCATAAATTTGAGCAATATGACTCTCTTCTTTTAATTCAGCAGCAAAAGCACCAAGACGCATAGAGCCACCGAGGTCACCATGTCTTGTACGTTTTTCAAGAACGTCCCCTTTAAGCCATTCTGTCATTAAACCTACAATTGGATTTTCTGTTTCGCAAAACTCACTTGATGAAGCATTCTCAATCTGTGCAATATTGCGCGCAGCTTCTATACAAGCTAATTGCATCCCAAAACAAATCCCTAAAAATGGAACTTTACGCTCTCGCGCAAATTGAATTGCTCGAATCTTCCCTTCTGCCCCTCGTGCCCCAAAAGCACCTGGAACCAAAATTCCATGGGCTTTTTGTAAAGTTGAAACAGAATCTTCTTTTTCAAAAAGTTCCGAATCAATCCACTCAATATTAACTTTCACTCTATTCGCTAAACCACCATGCGCAATCGCTTCAATCAGAGATTTATAAGCATCCTTTAAGCCCGTATATTTTCCTACAACAGCAATCGTAACTTCTCCTTCAGGCTGATGAATACGATGCGTAATATCTTCCCAACGATCCATCTTGGGGGAAGGTGCCGAATCGATTCCAAAAGCGCAAAGAACTTCAGAGTCCAACCCCTCCTTATGGTATGCCATAGGAACATCATAAATTGTTGGCATATCTAATGCCTGAATGACTGCATTGGAGCGAACATTGCAAAAAAGTGATAATTTGCACCGTTCTGTTTCTGGAATAGATCGATCTGCACGTACAAGCAAAATATCAGGAGAAATACCAACTGCTTGCAATTCTTTGACAGAATGTTGTGTTGGTTTCGTTTTTAATTCACCTGCCGAAGGAATATAAGGCATTAATGTGAGATGGACATAAACGACATTTTGTCTCGGTAGCTCATTGCGAAGCTGACGAATCGCTTCTAGAAAAGGCATTGCTTCAATATCACCAACCGTTCCACCTATCTCACACAAAACAAAATCAAATTCTTCATTTCCCATCGTAATGAATCTCTTAATTTCATCCGTAACATGAGGAATAACTTGGACTGTTGCCCCCAAATAATCACCACGCCGCTCTCGTTCAATGATATTGCGATAAATACGCCCTGTTGTAATACTATCTTGGCTATTTGCAGAACGCCCAGTAAAACGCTCATAATGACCAAGATCAAGATCTGTTTCTGCACCATCATCGGTCACAAATACTTCACCATGTTGATAAGGTGACATCGTACCTGGATCAACATTTAAATAAGGATCAAGTTTGCGAAGACGTACGCGATAGCCTCGAGCCTGTAATAACGCTGCTAACGCCGCCGCTGCGATGCCTTTTCCAAGGGAAGAAACCACACCACCAGTAATAAAAACATAACGTGCCATGGGCTTATGGTGATAAGCAATTTATAATGATTTTTCCAGCAAAAAATGCAAAAAGAAATAATTTTTCTTCTTAAATAAAAAAAGTGAAAAAATCACCTTTTTTAAAAAGCCTATATTTTCTTTAAAAACTATTTTGTACTGTTATCTGGAACTGTATTTTCAAGAACCTGTGGAACTGGACTTTCTGCTTCAGGATTTGTGGACTGTTTCTGTTCCTGCGGGGAATGCGAATTGCCTCCTAGCTGTTCAAGAATAGAAGGGGAAGACTCACCATCTGATGATGGGACTGATCCTGAACCTTTATTGGTAGAATTCTGCTCTGAATTAATCGGTATACGCTTTAAAATATCAGAACTAGAATTTGATATATTACTCACCACGGTAAGTCCAATAGACACAACAAAAAAACAACAGGCTAAAATAGCCGTCAAACGCGTTAAAGGGTTTCGAGATCCACGAGTTTTCATCAACCCTGAGCTATTACTCACACCTAACCCACCACCTTCTGAAGGTTGAATTAATATAACACCAACCAAAGTAATCACAATCAAAAAATGAATAACTATAAGTACTGTTTGCATAAACCCTGCTCTTCAAATAACTCTTTAATAGCTATTTACACATAAATAACGCACAATCCAAGGGGAAACTCAAATTTCTCTGCTATAGTTTACGACAAACATCGCAAATAGTTAAAAAATCAATCGCTTTTAAGCTTGCTCCACCTATCAAAGCACCATTAACATGAGCAATGCTTAAAAGCTCAAATGCATTGGATGGCTTTACGGATCCACCATAAAGCAAACGTATCTTATTGCCTTCATTACCAAAACGAGAGCGCACCTTATCTCGAATGAAATGATGTACTTTTGCAATATCTTCTGGAGTCGCTGTATTGCCGGTGCCTATCGCCCAAACTGGTTCATAAGCGATAATGGTATTCTCTGCTGTTGCATCATCTGGGAGAGATTCTTCGAGCTGCTGCGTGAGAATATCCAGCACTTTATTATTATTACGCTCCTCCAATGTTTCACCAATACATACAAGAGCCACAAGACCTGCTCGCCACGCAGCTTGCACTTTGGCACAGACAATCGCATCATTTTCTTGATACACTGTACGACGTTCTGAATGCCCAATAATAACATGACTTGCTCCCGCTTCTTTAAGCATAAAAGCTGAAATATCTCCAGTATAAGGACCATGATCATCAAAATGACAATTTTGTCCTCCTAAAAGGAGATTTTCACCATTCAGCGTATTAGACGCACGCGATAAAAGCGTTGCTGGAACACAAATTAGGGCTTCAAATAGATGACCTAGATCAGAACTAACGCCTGTAGCAATAGCACGCAACTCTCCAAGCGATTCACTCGTTCCATTCATTTTCCAATTTCCAGCAAGAAAAGGCCGAATATTTTGAGACATATTTTCACCTCAAGAGCTCTTACAATACATTTTGTTTATCTGTAGTTACCAAATTATAAAATGAAAGCAAGTCTTTAAAGCTTGCATCTTTCATCTCTTTATTGCAAATTCCATTCCAGCTTTGATAATAACTCACATTAAAAATGGACTTGAACAATGCTTGACATCATAAGAAATGCTACAAATTCTTGGATTTTTAGAATTTTCCTTGCTATTTTACTCTTATGCTTCATTCTTTTATGGGGGGTACCGCAGTTACACAAAAAAAGTGAAAGGGATCTTATTTCTTCTGGAAAGTCCACAGTAACTGTTGATGATTATCGTCTTGCACTCGCCGATCAAAGCGCACGTTTAGCATATGCTGCTCATCTTGGACGAATGTTTACAGCAAATGAAATGCAGCAATACCAAATTCCTGCTTTTGTATTTAATCAATTACAACAAAATGTACTGCTTGATGAACAAGCACGTAAAATGAAAATAAGTCTTTCAAAAGATAGAATAGCTCATGCGATTGGTTCTGATAAGATGTTCCAGGTAAATGGCACTTTTGATAAAAACTTGTTTTATAACTATCTTCAGCATTTACACATTAGTGAAAGTGCTTTTCTTAATTATTACACCAAACAAGAAAAGCGTAATCAGCTTATTGCTGCTTTACTTTCTGATATGAAGGCACCAAATCTCTTTTATAAAGCACTTGCTCTTTATCAAGGAGAAATGCGTATTGCTGATTATCTCGTTATTGATCTAAAAGAAAAGAAAACAATTGCTGATCCAGATTACGAAACATTACAAAAATGGTTTGAAACACATCAAAGTCAATTTCGTGCTCCAGAATACCGTACTGTCTCTTTGCTATCTATGGAACTTAATGATTTTGTAAAACCTAAAGATATCTCAACAGATGAGGCGAAAGCCTATTATACACAAAATGCTTCACGTTTTGTAACACCTGAAAAGCGTACATTCGAAGAACTGCGATTCCCCTCACGCGAAGAAGCCGATAATGCAGCAAAAAAAATAGCTGATGGATTGAGTTTTGATGAACTGGTAAAAGCTGAAAAAAAGACTCTTAATGACATAAAAAAAGGGCCTCTCGCAGAAAATGAACTTCCTAATCATCTGACATCTGAAATTTTTGAACTCCAACAAGGACAAGTCAGTCCTGTAATAAATGACTTACAGGGACCTGTTATCGTTCGCGTTACGCATATTGAACCTTCAAGCTCTCTTCCTTTTGAAAGTGTAGAAGAAAATATTCGCCAAATACTTGCCAAAAATCGTGCTACTGATGATATCCGTAACAATTATGTAGCCATTGAAAATGCTCGTTTTGAGGGTGCTTCTCTCAAAGAGTTAGCTGACCAATACAAGTTATCTTTGCGCACAATTACCATTGATAAAACGGGAAAAACGCTTGAAGGTACAATACTTACGGATTTACCTCAAAAAGATATTTTACTGAATGCCATCTATCAATCAAACGAAGGAGTCGATCTTGATCCTCTCTCTTTTCAAAATGGTGGGTATCTCTGGTACAAGGTCGATAAAATTATTCCTGCCCGCGATAAGACACTTGAAGAGGCTAAGCTAGATGTTCTTTCTCAATGGAAAAATGAGGAAACCCAACGTCTTCTTGATGAAAAAGCCCAAAATGCTCTCAAACAGCTCACGGAAGGAAAAAGTCTTGTTGCTCTTGCTCGTAGCCTTGGTGTTACAAAACAAACAACACCAGCCCTCCGGCGTCAAGACTCATCTGAAACCCTTGGCGTTGAAGGCATTAAAGCATTATTTTCCGCTCCCAAAGGTCATTATGGCATCATAAAGGGTCCGGTTGCAACAAACCGTATCATTTATCAAATAAAGACTGTAACCACGCCTAAAGATATCACGTCTCATACTCTTTCAACTGAGGCCCGCGCCAATATAGATATGATGATAAGAGAAGATCTCAAGTTAGAAATGCTACAAGTTGCCAATAAAGAACATCCTTTGGAAATTAATAGCACAAATTATAATCAGATCTTTAACGCTCTCCAATAAAAAGATTTTATATAATTTAAAGAACTTATTTGATAAATTTTCCATCAGCTCTTCGTCTATAGTTGAAGAGGTAAGATAGATCTCTTGTTTGCATATCTTAGGATCAGCGTTTGTATAATGATTCATTCTCTCGCAAATCAGTACATGTATGGATTTGCGAGAAAATAGTCAATGGAATGTAGAGTTGTTTTTGCAACGCATTAAAAAACATTATTCATCCAAAGGTTGTCACCTATTAAGCTATAAATGTCATCCCTATCGTCATTCATAGCTCAGCATATTTCTACTCTTAATATTCATTCATAGGAAGCGTATTGCTTCTTCCTTAAATGATTTCATTTACACACCCAACTTATAACAGAGAAAAAACTATTTTTAAAATTCATTATAAAAATGGAGAAATCTTTTTCTATTCAAGACTCTCATTCAATATGAGAAAAAACGAATTATCATTATAAATCAATATATTCATAAATCATAACAGTCATCAATTATGATGTTATAATTTCTCAAAAATAAGAGTTTTTATAGACTTATAGACTGCTAAGATAACTTCTCTCATAAAATAGAAATTTTATTTCATGTTTTTCTTTCTCTGCATCTCACCCATCCAATATACTGAATAAAACATACTACTGATGAAGAAATATACCGTATTTTCAAGATCACAAAATTTCTTATTCTTTTGCGTTCATAACAACCAAAACATCAACATTTTTTATAACAAAAAAATGGTTTGGAATCACAATAGCTCCTTTATCTTCCTATGAAAAAATCAGTCTACATGTTACGCATTCTAACGTAGTAATATTCTTTTACAATATCTTTGGAAAATTGCCGCTTATTGCTGCCCTTGTTATCAACCAATAGCGATACATCAATGGCAAAGTTGCACTCTCTTGAAAAATTGCTGCCCCCAGCTGTATAGCTTTTTGAAGAGAAGCCGGTACAATGACCAATGGAAGAAAAGCTGGCTTAAGAACTCTCGGTAAAATACAAGAATACTCGTAAAATTGGGTATAATGATCGCGTGATAATGCTACCATAGCTTCAACAATACGACCCTTTTGTTGATCACTGAGATGATGGGATTCCAAATCTTCCCTATTCACTCCTATAGCCTTTAATATATCAGTAGGTAAATAATATTGATATCGTGATTGCATGAATGATAAAAGACGTAATACACCGCTTAATCCTTGAGAAATCCCTCCATGCTCATAGATATCTGTAAACTCTTGTGCAGTATCAGGATCTAATATCTGACAAGAAAGCTGTAAAATTATGCCTGCTGTCTCACCACAATAATGCTCTAGATCATGAAGTGTTTCTATTGGATTGTGATAAAGATCTAAAATTTGTGCATCACAATAACGTAAAAAAGCTGTCTTAGGTAAATTAAAAAGAGTGATTGCTTTTAATAAATCATTCAAAATCGGATTGTTTCCACTCGTTTGCATTTCACCATGAGCAATAGCATCATACCACCAACGTAACCGTATTTCTCCTATGAATGGATCATGTACACTTTCGCGAATACGAGAAACTTCAGCATTAAATACATAAAGAGCAGCCAATGCTTGGCGCTTTTTTTTAGGCGCAAATAAAACCGATATATAGCGATCACGATCTATGGTACGTAAAATATCAAGACAATAAGGAAGAGAGCCTATCATTCTATGAACCTATTAACGTCCCTTTTTTAGCAATTAAATTAATACCCTCTTTTTATTCATATTAAAAAATGAAGGATAAGCAAATACAGTTCAGAAAATAAGATTTTTAAATGTGTTTCTTAATGTATTATAAACTAATACTTTTTTCTAGTAACTTCTCTTTACCCATTCCAAACATCCAAACTATTTTTAACTTTAAAAAGTTGCCTTGCACTAAAATATCTCCCCTGTGAGAAAGAATATTCTCAAAGTATAATAAAATAGACAAACTGGATCTATTTTTGCTTTTTTCTCTGCAGAATCAATTACATCAAGATAATATGCTTAACAACAAACTTTCTACTATAAAATATAATGGGTATTTTTAGCATAAAAATTAATAAATAAAGTAATTTTCACAAAATCTTTTTATTCACCCTTATATGTTCACCGAAACACAAAACAGATAAGTCATAAGCATCTTAAAGCCTATAAACTTAATTGCATCAAATCTCATCTGTATGACATTTTACATATAATTGAGAAAGCCTTTTATCTTTCAATATCAGAATATCTAAGAATATCACGTGCAAAAAATTGAACAAGAGAAAAATATTGGAGAATCTATATGCTAACGTCTATTCATTCTAATTCAAGAGCGATGTGCAAAAGGCAAAAAATGTCGTAAAAATACGAGCACATTTGTGTATATTATTGAAGATGTCAATTGAAAAAAATACCAATACATCACTACTATAACCCACCCAAAGGTTATTGAATCAGCAACTATGACAACACATAAAAAACTTTTTAAGGATTATGCCCTACAAGTTATTTTTTCTCTTTTTATCAATCAAAGTGTAACCCTTCCTATAATTTTTTTCCATATATTCAATTATGTATCACTAATTAATGGAGATTACGCATTGCCTCACGCTTTTATTTATTGCATTCTTTAATGGGATCACACACCTCCTCCTCATACAAACCGAATACACTTCACTTGTATTAACAACTCGCGTGCTTTTTTATCTCTTCAATACTTCTAAATCTATTTCGCTACTGCTCTACAAATAGTATAATGTTAAAACTCTCGTGCATAATATAAAATCCATTGTGCATACCATCTTTAAGCTTGGAGCAAACTTACCATACTATTTGTCCCCCCAATGTTGCTACAGACCTTGGCACTTAAGACAATAAGAACCATTTTTAGTTCTTTCTTATACAAATTTGATCCACACATTCATCCTGCTTGTTATGTGCAAGCGAGTGGTTTTGATTGATTCAACATAAACAGGTTTGGAATGAGAGAAACTTGCGTTATTCGAGGGTCTAATTCAATATGAATAACGCTAGATTATCATTATAAATCAATATGATTGTATCTTTAATAAGAAATAAAAGTTTGTATTTTTGCGTCGAGTAGAACCTCTTTTAAAGGTAATTTTACCACAAGTAGTATTTTACAAAATTACAATTAAAACAGAAAAATAATTGAAAAATTTTTCTTCTGAGAAGCTGATTTACGCAACAACTATTCTTTATTTCAGCTCCAAAAAAACTTTTTAAAATTACTTGATAAAGCAGAGCATTGCATATTTCTTATTGCGATTGAAGTGAAATAGCCATTGAAATCAGGAATAATACTTTTTGAATGAACTTAATAATTAAAATGAAAATTAGCTGAGCACAAGAGTTTTTCGATTTATACCGGTATAGGCCAATTTGTTTTCCAAACTGAATATTGCGTAATACAGTTAAATTGACTTTACAATTATAAAGTTGTAATTTTTTAGGTTTTTTACAAAATACTAATTGTCTTGAATATAAATAAGGTACATAATAATAATATGAGGGGGGGGATATTATGTCATATAAAAAACGCAGGTGATTGGCACTGTGAAGAGTGCAACTTTAATTTGTTATAAACCATTAGTGCGAGATAGAAAAAAATAAAAAAGCAGGATAAGGGTGCAGCAGCGCCCTTAATCCATTGTATTATTAAGAAACAATTTAGGAGGGGAAATGTTTCGTATTAATCTCGACGAGAATAGCATAACTAGATTAAATGATTTTCAGACTATTGTGCTTAATGATTCAGCTATAATTTTAATTGATTCAGTTTTTTACAGAATCAGAAAATTGAAACTGTTGCGGCAAAGCTTAATGTAGAGACAGAGATTTTAGCATCAGATTTTTCAATCTTGTTAAGAGAACTAGAAAAGAATAGTTTTCTTTTAAAGAAGGAAAACTTGATTAGTGCGTCAGATTCGATTTTTGATCTTAAAAAATTATGGGGACCTGTAACACCTATTATACATATTATCCAGAATTGCAATAGCCCTTGTATCATGTGCGATTGCTGGAAGATTAAGGAAAAAAATTGGCATACTCCAGAAAGTTTAATACCCTTATTTAGAATGTTGAAAGAAAAAGGAGCTGCCTCAGTGATGCTTTCTGAGGGAGAACCTTTAATGCATCCGAAGCTTAAAGATATTTTATTAACGTTGAATGAACTAAGTCTGCCTATTGAATTAAATACCAATGGCATCTTATTGCATAAAAATTTATGGATTTCACAGTATGACATAAAAGAAATTGTTATTTCTATGGACTCGACTAGTGTCCAGGGATATTATGATATACGGGGGGGCAAATAAATTTGATCGCGTGTGGAAAAACATTGAAACAATTAAGAATCTTCAACCTCTGCAAAGTATAGGAATAAGAGCGACAGTTACCAAAGAGATTCTAGAAAATATTATTAATTTTATCGATTTTTTTATAAGCAAAGATGTCAATTATATCGGATTCAACCCGCTTGATACGTCGTCATTTAGTTTTTCCAGAAAAAATAATACAAAGGATCGATCTAAGGCTTTAAGAAACAAAACTCTTCCGCCAAACGGCTCACTTTTTCATTTGAGAGATGAATTATCAAGGAAAGAATCCCCCCTCCAGATTTATATAGATAAAAAGTTCTAAGAAAGGAAAATCTCATGGACGTCACAAAATTTTGTAAATTGTATTAATTATTACTTAGGCGAAAATTCTACGTACGTTTCGTCGCCGTTAATGTGTTTATTTCCATTTTCATCCTTGGTATTGGACTATAATGGAGATTTCAAAAATTGCTTTTATTCAGAAGCTTTTGGGAATCTACAAAATTATGAGGCAATAGATTGGTCTGCTCAAAACGTTTTAAAATCTTTGAAAGAATCTGGCGGATGTCGTGGGAAGGTATTTTGTGGATAAGGTTAAGCAATTTAAGATTTATAGTGTTAGCAAGTCTACTGCTCTAGTGGTTGCTGTTTTACCACTTTTTTTGTCGGAAAAATTGCATTTGTCGCAAGCGGATATCGTTTTAATCGGTAGTTATTTTTTATTGCTTCCTTTGATCTTAGAGGTCCCCTTGGGTTTATTATCAGATGTTTATGGAAGTAAGCGCGTTATTTATACTGGGCTGTTTTTCTTTCTTTGCGGTTTTTTAGCTCTTTTTATGAATTATTCATATTTTGCTTACGCCACTTATTTGTTGTGTATTACATTAGCGGCCGCTTGTTTCTCAGGTGCGGAAGATAGTTTACTCTTTTCTGTAGTACCAAAGCATCGCACACTGTTTTCCGTTAAGTCCGAAGTGGCTGCTGTTACCTATAGTGTGACAACAGTACTTATTTTTTTAGGGGGAATACTTTATTATATGCATCCTGCATTGCCTGTGATTTTTCAAGTCCTTTCATTAATTTTTGCTATTTTTATGTTTTCAAAACTGACGAAGGGATTAGATAATTTTCATATCAACGCTCATCCGAGTATTTTCACAGTTATGTGCGCCAGCCGTAAAGAAGTCAAAAATCCTTATCGCTTCACTCTTATTTTTTTAAGTGCAGTTTCAGCTTTTGCTATTTTGGTTAATAATCGAACTGTTTCTATCGCATTTTCTGATTTTTTACCATTTCAACCTGCTATTTTAGTTTCGATTATTTTTATCATTGGGAATTTTTTTTCAGCAAGTTCCAATATATTGTTTCAGAAGTATTTTTCAAAGTTTCAAAATCCTATTTTCCCCGTCTTAATGATTGGTTGTATGGTAACCATTGCTTTTTTTCTCATGTCATTTCAAATCATTGCGGCTCTTATATTAGGATTTTTACTGCTATGTGTTTTTAAATCTGCTTATCGATCTTATCTGTCGTCTCTTCTTATAAATTCACTGATTGATCCCAAAGCTATCGCGACTGTTTTATCATTCACAGCCATTATTACAGCTGTTGTATCCTTTGCATTCAGTTTTTTATACGGTCATGTTTTTTCAACATTCTGGCAAGCTAATTTGTGGTTGGCAGTGATTATGGCTGTGATTTTTGGGGTGTCTACTTTAATTATTTTTGTCAGAAAACAAGAAATCATTTGGTTACAGCCTGAAAATGCACAATCGTCAAAACAACATTTCTTGAAACGCAAGCATCAAGAGTTTTGCTATGGGCAAATTTATCCGGAAGCATCGTGCATTAATGAAAACATCAAGGATGGCTCTTTTCGACAAAGTCTCTATCCTGCACCAAATTTGATAACACTTCGCGATGAAGTAATCGAATGGGAGTTTATCCGAGGTACTGTATTGAGCCAAATGGATTTGCTACATCAAAAGGCGATTATTGATCAAATCAATAAGATCTTTCAAGATCGATTAAGCAAGAATATAATCTTATCACATGGAGATTTACATCCTGATAATATCATTGTTACTCCTGATAGTTCTTTTATGGTAGTGGATTGGGATTTATGCCAAGAAGCCAGTCCGGAATTGGATATCTTAACATTTTTCACCAGTCCAAAATTATCTCTCAATTTAGAAGAACGGATAGACTATATTTCTCATTTGCTGTCTATATCAAAGGATGAAGCTTTACCAATGATAAAAGCGTTTGTGGCTAAAAAAATTTCTGATCTTTGTCTATACCAAAATATTTTCATGAAACAATTAGTATTGGATTATATGAACTTGAATAAGAAATTTCATGGGCGATAATATTGTAATTTGTAATAAAAATTGCAGTGCGGGCTGCAATCATTGTCCGTATTCGATGGAATGTATGGTGAGAGATGACGCGTTGCCTGAATCTTTATATACAATAAATGACATAAAATCTGATTTTATTATTCTTTCTGGTGGAGAGCCTTTTGAGCTCGATTATGATTTACTTCATAAATATACTTGTATGTGTCTCATTTGTAAAAAATATTTTCGGATTGCAACAGAGGGGCATATCTATATATTCAACCATATTTGAAGCTATTAAAGAGTAATCCGTTCTTTTTAGGGATACAAATAGGCACAGATGTTATTTCAGAGATAAGAAATCTAGACAGTAAAAAATATAAACAAAAGCGGGTGCGTAACATAGAATGTATGAAAAAATATAGCGTACCATATAGTGTGACGATTACTTTATCGGAGAGATTCGATTTGGCAGAAGTGTTAGCTCTAATATGTATCGCTACTCCCGAGTTCATTTTAGTTAATTTTGAAAATAGAAAAAAGTATGAGAATACATTTCAGTTAAATATGATACGGGATTTTTTTTCTGGCTGTGAAATAAAATATGGATATACGCATCAGAGTTTACACCAATAAATATAAACTATCGGATTCTTTTCACAGTTCTTCTGGTGTATTAGTTGAAAAAACAGAACTGATAATTTTATTTACTGCTCAGGATAAAGTTATTTCGCCCTTTGCTATGGAGTTGCCATTGTCACCTAGTCACGGAGAAATGCTGGACAATTTTATAAAATCTGTAAATGAACGATCAATAAATAAAAGTAAACACTTTGCAAATTCTTTAAGCTATTTCTTTGGGTTGGAAGATTTTTTTAAAAGTTGAAATGGCTAAAATTACTAATTCTGGATTAATAAAATCTATTAAAACGATAGGAATAGGTGCAATTATTGATGATGAGATACGTAATTACGATTTGATAAAATTGAAATCATCGAATCAGTATTTGGATGATACAATTGCAATTGTTAATGAAAACAAAAATGTAAAATTTATTATTGATTTCAATGCAAGTATTAATTTTGAGCAGTGGAATTATTTTATTGATAGGATAGATAAGAATAATTTGTTTGGAATAGAACAGCCTGTGAAATTTCCTTCAAAAATTCCAGATTTGGGTTTCTTAAATATCGCTGATGAGACATTCGTGAAATGTGGTTATGAAAAAATTCACAAATATAGCTATAGTGCTTTTGTCTATAAGCCATTTGCAAGTAATATTAAAGAATTATATAAGTGTTTTGAGAATAAAAATAACTACGTTGGTATGGTTGGAAGTAATGTTTCAGGCCCTTTAGATTGTAGTTTTTGTAACATCATAAATCATTATATGCCTACCAAATTAGCAGGAAATCGTGCAAGTAATTTTGAAGCGCATCCGTTAAATAATAAAACTGATGATTTAATGAGAATTCGAGAAAAAAAGATATATCATCTCTGATGAATTGTTTATTTATCTTGATAAATTTTGCCAAAAGGTATCGGATTTGTATTTTGATATGAATAAATTAAAAGAAATTGCTACAAATATTATAGTATTTCCCACTCTGAAGCAGCTATGTTTCGTGAATAGATATAGGACATACCGATGAAAGAACGATATGGTGCTTGTCTCATGAGAAGACATCATCCGCCGTATAAAATTTTCTTTTTCACTAGGTCTACACGGAATAAAATGTTCTTCAGCAAATTCAACAGCGCGATTAACACAGCTAAAGAGAAAATAGCTTGTCGCATATTGAGTAACCTTGTTTGTTTCAAGAGAATTTTGATAAGATTTCAATGCCTTAATCTTACCTATCAACGCTAAGCAAGCCAAATGCCAGATCATATTGCGGCAAGAACCAGATGCTTGAAGATATGTTTGAATAGGCGCTCTTTTTTTATTTCTGCCTCAAAATTCTCAGTGCGTGCCCACTGCATCACTCTCTCAGAAATGTTGATAAGTTCTCGCTTTGTGAGTGTATCAAAACATATATTAAGACCATTTCCAAAGCTGGTAAAAGTTGGATAAATATTCTCAGGTCGTACAAGTTCGTAAGCCTTACCATAATGAATATACCAGCAGGCTCTAGAAAGCTCTTCTGTAGACGTTATAGCATTAATATAGACATTTGATTTATCATTGAGATACCACAAATCAAAATGAAATTTAACAAAGCGATCAGGTAAAGCTAACCACATTTTTCCAGGGGCTGTTGCAATCCAACCATGAACTTTAAAAAATATTGGTTGCCGCTGTTAGGCTCATTAGCTGTTTTTGAGGTGTTGTACGCACCCAAATATCATCCAACGCACTATTTTTATAGGCTTGCACAAAAAGAAGAAAGCGCTCAATCCATGTTGTTGTTTTGTAATCAGAAAATTCTGCTATATTTAAGTTTGATGTAGGACTACAAAGCTTCAGCGACTCTATATCATCGAGCAAAACACGGGCAACAACAGAGCTTTTAGAGCTACCATTGGAAGCTTCTTGGTGTAATTTTTGTTCAATATTTTGTGTTTTTGCCCAAGTGATTATTTTGTTTAAGGACTCCTGAATACGGTTTTCAGAAAGATCTTTCATTTTAACATCAAAATATCTATCCTCTGAAAAAAGTATACTTTCAGAGCAAAGTCTCTCCCCCTTAATATATTCCCAAGCAAGAAGATAGGGAATAGTGCTGAGATTTGCCACCAGCATAAGCTTTCTATCTCTCCATCCATATTTTACCTCGTAGTCGATGCTTACAAAGAGATCAGATAAATAATAAAAAGCATGGTAATGACCAATATCATCGCGATAGGGTACCCAACCAAATTTTTTTAAATTTTTGTTACATCTTTGGTTGGCATCATGATGCACTTCCATTCTCAACGAATTCAATGAGGGAAGAGCGCATACCAATCAATCTTCCGCCATTTTTTATTCAATAGCTTTTTCAACTTCATATTAAAAAAATTATTCAAAATTAACCTTAATTCTTTTATAGAGAAATTCATAAAAATTGCTTGCATAATAATATGAAGCACCAGCTGGAAACCTGAAATAAAGTGGACATTCACCATCTTGAAATTGAGAGTAATCAAAGTAAAGTATTTCACAAAAGTATTTTCATAAACAATGAGCTGCTGTGGCCTAGCTAAACCATTTTTTATATTGAGTAAGTGGTGATAAACAAGATCACCAGCAGGAATACAATCAACAGGAGCCCCTACACTTTCCTCATAAACGGTCAATATTTCATCACAACCAATTTCTGAAATTCCAAAATTTTTCAAGCAGTTTTTGTAAGAGATTGTAAATGGCAAGCCAATCGTTTCTTCAGCCTTTTTAATCTGTATATCATAAATGGGAGGGCCAAAATCGATACGATCACTATATTTATCAATTAATTTTTCGAAATCAGATAATATAAAATTTTTCATGAACTCCCCCAATCATCATTCTTTAATATATTTTAGCTTTTTTCTAATAATGATAATATTCACATTTTTTAATTAACGGAAAAACAGTAACTTAGTATTTATACTTTATATAAAAAAATTGTTTCACATAAACTTTAATTATTTTTCGCAAAAATTTATAAAAATTACTTTCGTCATAAAGAATATCTCGAAATATTCTCTTGAAATAGAGTAAGCATTCACCATCCTGAAGTTGAAAGTCATCAAAAGAAAATTTCACAACAAAATTAGTTCTACTGACAACAAAAGGCTAAATATTTCCTCGCCATCAATCTCTGTTTTTTCATAATTTTTCAAAAAATCTTTATAAGAAATTGTAAACTGCGAACCAACAATTTTTTTAGCTTCTTTATTCGTATATCCCTAACCAAAGCCTCTAAAGTGCAAAACTTAATAATATTAACTATATTGATCAAATCATTCTGTAAAATCAGATAAAGTATAATTTTTATAGATTTTTCTACACAAAACATATCACATTTTGTGAATATTAATGTTTATCTTGCTTTACATTTCAAAAATAATAATAGCATTTTTATTGATGTCATTCTTTCATTATTTGCACCAATTACTTTTTTCTTTTTAGAAAGAAATTTTTAGAAATTAAATAAATAACTTTTTTGATAAAATTTGTCTTATCGGACTTAAAACTTTCATTTGTAGTAAAAAAGCTAAAATAACCATAACATGCATAGTGAAACTCAGAACAACAAACAATGCAAAACACTTCTTGACTGAACAAATGACAATGCTTCCTTTTTACAGGAAACGTACTGATCACAAACTTCATCAAATTAATAATTATGCAAGCTGTTCATGATAAACTAGAGCACTTATTTATTAAACGACACTTTATTCTACTGCAAATAATAACGCAGCAACAGCACGATCTTCAGCCAATAAAACATTAAATGTACGCACCGCCGCTCCCGTACTCATTGTATCTGATGAAATACGTTTTTCCCATAAAAGGACTCGTAACTCTTCAGGTAATCGCAATAATTCAACTCCAGTACCTATTAATAAAACTTCGATCTCAGAAGCTTCTTCTAAAACACGAGATATATCTCCTTGAGTAGGAATAGGCCCTGCCATATCAATGCCATAAATACCTGATGGGACACAAATAATAGAACCTCTATGTGACATATCAGCAAAACGAAATCCACCATTTCCATACGCATCAATAGGTGCGCGACTTGGAAAATGTGCTTCACGAATTTGAATTGCATCGAACATGAATATGCACCTTTTATTTTTGAAAATCCAATTGCCTTTTACTTCTTACCATAAAAGTTAATGAAAGGTTGACATAAACATTGATATGTTAAATCTAACCTATAAGAGTATTGAGATAGAAATTTTTATATCCTCCCCTAATTGACTCACAAATATATGAAAATTTGATAATAAACTGCGATTTAATGCTATACTGGTTTAAATAAATCTAACTTTAAAAAAATTGCTTCAGCTTATTTATTCAAAAATAAAAAAACTTCTCTTTATAAAAACAATGATGTTGTTTAAAGAACAGGAAAATTTTATATTGTATAAATAAAGCAACTATTTTAATAATCTAAAGAAAACAAAGGCTCAACCCTCTGTAGCGACTATGAAAACCTCTCCTCCAATGAAACTGTCTTTATACTTCAATACTTGTTATAAAAATGCTTAAAAAAATGTAATAAACTGCAATTACACCTTAAGATGCACTTTCCTTATTTTCCTTTGATATAGCTTTTTTCTCTTTCGATACACTTACAATTTCTTTCGCTGTCGTTTTAGATTTAGATTTTTGTGGTATTTTTGTTTTAGCATTAAGCTTTGATTTTTTTTCTGCAATCGGTTGACCTTTAACGCGGACATCAGCCAATGTTGAGCGAAGAACACGAATATTCATATTCTCACCAATTTCAAGCTCTAATTCACCACTCTCGTTGTAAACTTTTGTAACCTTGCCGATAATACCACCACCCGTTATAACAGTATCACCACGACGTACTGCATCAAGCATTTCTTGTCGTTTTTTCATTTGTGCACGCTGTGGACGGATTATAAAAAAATACATAATTGCAAAAATTAAAATGAGCGGGATAGCACTAACAAATGAAAATCCACCAGAAACATCGCCTGCAACTTGAGCATAAGCGTTCGTAATAAACATTTTTATCTCCTATAGTTAAACCTCAGGTATTTCCCACTCTATTAAAATAAAACTCTGATTCAGAAAAAAACTTCTAAAGAATCTATCATAAAAAATGATGACTACATGATCTAATCCCAGCTTTATAAAAGTGCAATAAATCCTTAAGAGACAGAATACAACAAGAAAAATCTAAAAAAAACAGATTTATTTCCCTCTATTATATATCCTAGAATATAAGCCTTCTCATTACCCCAATAAATGATATAAAATAATTTCTCTTATGAAAAAAACTTTAAATATAGAGAGAATTCATCGTTTTTGATGTCAAATAGTAGATTTAAATACACTAAAACTCTCTTATTTCAATCCCCCTGAATTATCAAAATGATTTTCTTGCATGTCACACATATGAAACGAGCCTGTCGATAAAAACTATTTAAGAAAGCGTAAAATCTCTCTTTCATGCCCCCTATCAAACGCAAGAACGGTTAGAATACTGGGAGCTGACAATAGTATGATGCTATTACCTTCATAAATACAAAGACGGTAATATCTAATGAATCCAACTAACTGTTTTCCTTAAACCTGTGTTTTTTTGCTGTAGTATCATTTTATATAAGAAAATCAATTGTTTTTCATAAAGTTTCTATAAACTATAAAATCGCTCAAATTTAAAAATCATCAATAAATTAGTTTTCTAAATATTTAAGAGGATCAACAGGTAATGAATTCTTCCTCATCTCAAAATAGACACGTGGAGTCTTAACATTTCCTGAAACACCAGACTTAGCAATTTCATCACCGCGTCTTATCCTTTGTCCTTTGTTAACAACAAGCTTACTATTACATCCATAAATAGTAATAATATTATCTTCATGTCGAATCATAACAACATTACCAAGCTCTTTTAATCCATCTCCCGCATAGATAACGACGCCATTTTCTGACGCCTTTACCGATGACCCTTCAGGCACAGCAATATCTATTCCTCGATTCATTATTGTTCCTTTTTTTTGACCAAACTGGCTTAATAAACGCCCTCGTACTGGCCAACGCATCTTAGAAATTCCTGTGGCTTGCGGAGTCATAATATTATCTGTATTCGTAACAGTACTTGATAAACCAGTCTCATGGTTCAACCGCATCATCTGTTTAGAAGAGTTGTTTTCAGAACTTGATCTGTTTGTCTTTGCAGAAGGTGGTGTTGTTACAGGAGCTTTATATATAGGAGAAGCCTTTTTGTGTTTTATAGAGGACGTAACTTGAGATTGGAATGAAGATTCTGCTGTTTCCCCCGCCCAATCATTATTATTGTGCGCATTTGAAGTTACTAATGTACGCCTACTGGGAACCACAAGGACTTGACCGATGTAAATGGAATTGCTGTTTATGCCATTTGCTAATTTTAATGCCTCAACATTGACCCCTATTTGTCGTGCAATACTGAGCAGTGTATCTCCACTCTGGACAATATAGGAATTTTGCCGAAAAATAGGAGAGTTATCCATTTGTGAACGAGAAAGCGTTCCAAGATTACGTGCAGGTGCCCCCATAACGCGACCATCTAAAGAAGCTGTTCTATCTTGCAATGTAGAATTATAGGGAGAATTTTCATCTCTCCACAAATCATCACTTGGTTCCACAGGTGGCAATTCAGTGCTCTGTATCATACCACTACCGTACGATAGCATTTGCGGATCTGTAGGCATAGTGCTCGATATATTTGATTGAGGCGATACCGTACGATGAGAGAACGTATTGGAAAAACGCTGTGTACCAGAACTACAACCAGCAACAATAGTTACCACCGCTAATAAAGTTATTCTCTGAAAATTATGCTGGAAAATATTATCTAAAGCTTTTAGACACATCGTTTTGCTCACTCATCAATAATCAACTCACTCCATTAAAGCTTTTTTAAATTACTGAAGAGTTAAAATGAGATGTTTTATTCATAAATATCTTTATATAAGATCAAAATGAATTTAACGTAGACAATTCGCAAAAATTTCTTAGCTTTTAAAAATTAAAGTATCTCTGCAATGCCTTTAATAAAAGGTTGGTAACGCACTTGAAACAGTTCTAAACACTCAAATCGACTACCAATTTTTGTATAGCGCGTCACCGTTTGTACCCCTTCGTCAGGTCCTATCGCCTGAATGAGAATTCCATTTTCAGCTAAAAGTTCTAAAAATTCCTTTGGTTCATCAGAACGTGAGGGCCAAATAAGAATGCGATCAAATGATCCCAAACCTGTCACACGATGACTTCCATCAATCTGCCGTATAACAATATTTTCAATTCCCAAAGTTTGAAATTTTTGGCGTGCCAAATCAACAAGCGTTTTATAACGATCAATCGTTGTCACACGGTCACTCAGACATGCCATAAGAGCAGTACAAAAACCAGATCCTGTACCGACTTCTAAGACACGATGCTTTTTTTTCAACGATAATGCCGAAAGAATTAAGAGTTGCTCTTCCAAACGTTCAATATATTCACCACACTCAAGAGGAATAACTTTATTATCATAAGCACTATTAAACCAAGGAGCAGAAACAAACTGTTGACGCGGAATTTTCTCTAATGCCGAAAAAAATCGCATATCATCGATGCCTTTGCTACGCATTTTCAGTACAAGAGCGGCTAACTCCTCACGAAATTGTAAAATACCCTTTTGCCCCATAGTATCATTCAATCTCCAATGGAGGTGCACTTTTATCATACTGACAAACTGCTTCTTTTAAAATGGCAAAAACTTGCGTCTGTGTATCATCACCTCTTGGCAATAAACGCATATTGTCTCTCCTTTCGTAAAATTAAGCAGTAATACAGCGCATGCCTCCCATATAAGGTTGTAAAACATCTGGAATAATAATTGATCCATCAGCCTGTTGATAATTTTCAAGTACGGCAATAAGACAACGTCCAACAGCCGTACCAGAACCATTAAGGCTATGAACAAAATGCAATTTTTTATCGCCGTCTTTACGATAGCGCGCATTCATACGACGACCTTGAAAATCTCCACAAACTGAACAGCTAGAAATTTCACGATAACATTCTTGACCAGGAAGCCAAACCTCGATGTCATAGGTTTTACGCGCTGCAAACCCCATATCACCCGTAGAAAGAACCACTGTGCGAAAAGGCAAACCAAGCCGTTTTAATATATCTTCTGCACATTCCGTCATACGTTCTAATTCAATTAAAGACTGCTCTTCACTGGTAATCGAGACCATTTCAACTTTCCAAAATTGATGCTGACGCAACATACCGCGCGTATCACGACCGGCTGCTCCCGCCTCTGAACGAAAACAGGGAGATAAAGAAGAAAATCGCAGTGGTAAATCTGATATTTCAAGAATTTCATCGTTGACCAAATTGGTTAATGGCACTTCTGCTGTGGAAATAAGCCATCGACCATCTGTTGTACGAAAAAGGTCTTCAGCAAATTTCGGTAATTGTGCTGCTCCGTAAACAATCTCATCACGAACAAGAAGAGGTATTGAGACTTCTGTATAACCATGCTCATTCACATGCACATCAAGCATAAATTGGCCTAATGCTCGTTCTAGCCGTGCTAACGCCCCTGAAAGTACTGTAAAACGTGTTCCAGACAAGCGACTAGCTCGTTCAAAATTCATCTGTTTGAGATCTTGTCCAAGATCAAAATGTTCCTTTGGTGTAAAATTGAATGTTGGAGGTGTACCAAAATGTCGAATGACGACATTATCACTTTCATCTTTACCTTCTGGCACATCATCTAATGGAATATTTGGAAGTGCTGAAAGAATTTTCTCAAGACTCTCCGTCAGCTGTTTTTCTTCTACTGTTGCAGAGGAAAGAAAAGCTTTAATCTCTTCAACTTCAGCTCTAAGACGTTCAGCCATTTGCTGATCAGATATAGCCAAAGCCTGTCCTATTTCCTTTGAAACAGCATTGCGACGTTCCTGCGCCAATTGCACCTTAGCAATATGCGACCGACGTACAAGATCAAGTTGTATTAACCTTTCAGCTTGTGGCTCAAGACCTCTACTTACGAGTGCTTTATCTAATTTCTCAGGATTGTCACGAATCCACTTAATATCAAGCATAAAAATTCCTCATTTATATTGTTTTTATTCATTCCTTATCGCATAAGATTATACACTTTTCTTAAGCGGATTTTCTTCTCTTTTCTATACTGTAAGCAATTAAAATTGAAATCTCGTAAAGTGCTATCGTTGGTAAAGCCACTGCAAACATTGTAAAAAAATCCGACGGCGTTATGATTGCCGCAATAATAAAAGAGAGCAAAATAGCCCATTTTCGTTTAGACGCCAAATCATGAGACGTTACAAATCCAATTTTTGTTAAAAGACTGATGACAAGAGGTAATTGAAAAATCAAACCAAAAATTAGGATAAACGATGTCATAAAGCCCAAATAATCAGAAATACGCACTATAAACTCTATTTTTAAATGAACATCTGGAAGAAATTGTTGAGAAAGGCTAAACCATAGTATTATTGGCGCTAATAGACCATAAACAAACGCTCCCCCAATACAAAATAAAATAGGCCCCCCAATGAGAAATGGTAAAAAAGCCATACGCTCATTTTTATAAAGCCCTGGTGCAATAAAACTATAAAACTGAAAAGCCGTATAGGGAAAAGATAAAATGATTCCCCCAAAAACAGAAAGCTTCATCTTCGTTAAAAAAGTTTCCCATACTTGCGTTGATTGTAAACGAATCCCCTCAGGATTACCCTCTGCTATTTTCATTGCCCACTGATATGGCCATAGTAAAAAATTTAAAATATAATCTTTAACAAGAAAACACATCATAAAAGCGATCATAAATGCAACCAAGACAGAAATAATTCGCTGACGAAGTTCAATTAAATGTTCTAAAAGTGGCGCCATATTAGCATCAACTTCATCTTTTTTTACATTCATGACACATCTTCTTTTTCTTTATCTTTAGGAGAAACAAAAATGTTTTCAGAATGATGAGCAGCTATAGAAACTGTCATATCTTTCTTGATTACCTTTTGATCACATTCCAAAATTTCTTTATCTTTTTTTGATTTATGGTGTGTTTCCTTAACATCCCAATTATCGTGGATATCCTCTAATATATTTTGAGTGGGATCAAAAGTTTCTGCCAACTTCTTGCTTGAATCGTTAATATCCGAACATATTTTTTGCAAATCATCGCGCTCGATTTGTTTTATTACATCATCAAACTGATGACGAAATTCATTTGCTGTTGAATACACATACGCTCTTATCTTTGCTATTGTCTTTAATATTTTAGGTAAATCTTTTGGTCCAACGATAATGATGAGAACAAGTAAGATTACGACAAACTCTGGTCCATCAATCCCAAACATCTCTTAATTCGACTTTCTCATCAAAAAATAATGCACAATGATGATTGTTGTTTTTGTTACTGTTTTTTAGCAACAGATGTTTTGCTTTTTTTAGAAGCAGAAGAAACCTTTCTACGCACTGTTGCTTGTTTTACCGATAACGGCTGAGATTGTTGAGATTCTACATCAATTATTTGGGAAGTAGTTGCCATTTCAACTTTATCCTCAATGCTGTCATCTTCTTCCTTCATATTTTTTTTGAAGGCTTTAATTCCCTTAGCAACATCGCCCATTAATTCAGAAATTTTACCGCGACCGAAAAGCACAAAGATAATCAATAAAATTATAATTAAATGCGTTGGTGAAAAAATATTACCCATTACTCTCTCTAACTTTATGCTTTTAAATTTGATTTCAGTTATTCATCCTTCCTCTGAAGAATGTATCAAATATAATATCTTACTTATATATTTTCTTCTTAACTTAAAAGCAATCACGCGCTTTTATTGCAAAAGAACTTTTTATCCTCTCATCCTTTTTAGCGTATTATAACACAAACCATTCAAAAATGATAAACCGCTTCATACAAAATTCAAAAGGATTAAAAACTTTTCTAAAATAACTTCATCTGATCTCTTAGGTTACTCATCTTCCTGTAAATACTATAGCCAATGTCTTTCCTTTTAAACAATGCTTTACATATCATTACAAACATTTCTGCCAAATTACCGTTACCGATAAAACTCATAACATGCTATAAGACACTTTACATATTCAATTAAAAAATTCAGAAAGAAAAATCTCTAAAAAACTTTCTTAACACATCATCAATCTCTTGAAAAATGATCATCTTACGCACAACATTTATTCTTTGCGTTGGGGTAGGAATTTTATCATCCCTTATTCCATATACAATACGAAATATGAGCCATCATAGCATTCAATTAAATATCTGGCGTGTAAATAAAAACTATTAGCAGAAAGAGTAAAAATGCACTTTATGAACCAGCTCAAGTGCCAAGAGATATGGCAATACTGCTAAAAAATAAAAATGGTACCAGCTTGCGCCTTATTCAGTAAAATACCTCCATATAACCGTCTCTCTGAGCCGCTGAATACCATAACTATTACAAGTCTCCGGATTCTGGGCATGCGTTCTCATAATATCATGTGCTTAACCTATCTCAGTATTGAAAACAAAATGAGCATGAATAGAAAATTACATTCAATCAAAAGCATGGCATCGAAGCATAATCCATGTAAAAAGAATTTCTTATCCTAGCCTTTTTTATAAGATTACCTTATAAAGCCGCTCGATAATACAGTGTTAGAGATAAATAAACCTATTTACTTTAGTTTAAAAAACTCATTTTATTGAGATAGCTTACAGAGCACATATCAATTTTCAAAAGTTTTATTTTAGCATTATACACAATAACTAAGCCTTTTAGCGTGTATAATGTAAAGCTTTGACTCCGCTTAAAGCAATGAGATTCATTCATACTTTTACAAAAATATACCACTATAATACCAGCACTTTATTGCTCTATTCATAATTTTACGCTCGTAAAAAAACTGATCAATGTAACAATGTTTTTATCAAGAATTTGAAATTCTTTAATCTTTAAACAAGCAAATTTATGAATGAATTTGAAAGATACCCTTCAATTTTTCAACAAACTTTACTAATATTCTCGTTAATTGATTGTTTTTTATAGTTTTCCTGAAAGAGTCCGCGATCATAAAAAACTTCTCTTACAACATAAATATCTCTATTGAAATGTTTGATCTCGTCTTGTCTATCTTTCATATAAAAAAATTAAAATTTTAACGATTAATCTCATAATATAAAAATAGCCCTGTGAATAAATGCTCCGATGACATTAATATTTTTTCTATAGTGTATAATTTGCTAGTGAGGGTATTGTTTGATTTCTACAAGAGTATTTTTATGGATATCAATTCTATTATTCTATGCTAATAATCCGGTACAGTTATACATATGATAGAGTTTATTCCATGAATTATCGGCATATTTATCATGCTGGCAATTTTGCTGATGTTTTTAAACACATTATTGTCACTCGCATTGTAGAATATCTCAAACGCAAAGAAAAAGCTTTTCGCGTTATAGATACGCATGCTGGAATCGGTATTTATGACCTTTCTTCTTTAGAAGCACATAAAACAGGAGAGTGGCGCGAAGGTGTCCAACGACTTTTTTCAACTCCTATCCCAGAAGATTTAGGAACACTCCTTTGTCCATGGTGTGACATCATTGATGCCCTCAATAAAGGGGAAAAAGAAATTGTATTTTATCCTGGATCTCCTGTTCTTATTCGTCAATTATTACGGAAACAAGATCGCCTCACCGCAATAGAATTGCACAATGAAGATTATCATATTTTAGCAAAAAACTTTGCAGGAGATTATCAGACAAAAGTTCTGCATTTAGATGGTTGGCTTTCCTTAAATGCTCATGTACCACCAAAAGAAAAACGTGGGTTTATCCTTGTTGACCCTCCCTTTGAAAAAGCTGGAGAGTTTTCCCGCCTTATTGAGGGATTAACGAAAGCCTATCGTCGCTTTTCTGGAGGAATCTACGCTTTATGGTATCCTGTTAAATATGATAAAGAAATTGAAAGTTTTCTTCACGCGCTTTATCAAACCGGAATTCCTAAGATTCTACAGCTTGAAATGCGTATCCGAAAAAGTTCAAGTCCACCGACAATGAATGGAAGTGGTATGATTATTATTAACCCTCCCTACCTTTTGGAAGAAGAAATGAAAAAACTCAGCCCCTTTCTTATCAACCGTCTGGGACAAGATGAAAATGCCCAAATAACGCATAAGTGGCTTCAAAAAGAACATCTATTATGTTAGACTTTTCTCTGTATTTTCCCTACATTAAAATATCATATTGCAAGACACAAAAGCACTAATTAACAAAGTTTTTTGATTTTTGGGATCATATCAACATATAATAATAAGCGAACAACGATTAGCGTGAATTAATGTTTTCTCTTTTAAAAAAATCTATGCTCTTATCATCATGAATTTCCTATTCCAATCATTTTAATGAATAAATTGGGCGAGTTTATAAAGCTACTTTAAATAACAACTCTCATATTTTTCATGAAAGATCAGCTCTCTAAAATCATACTCTTATGCTATAAGATATTATTTATAGAAAAAAATTATAAAGACATAAATAATCATTATTTAATAAAAAAGAATATTTCATATATTAAACAAACAACATATTCGTAATAAACGGAATGGTCCTGAAAAATAATACAAATTATCCGCAAAATGAACGGGAAAATCTTTCTTTTCTCTCTAATATTACATGGCATAATGCCGATCAAAGCAATGAGAAAAATCAATTCCAAGGTATCAAATTCATACAAGAGTTTGTTAGACACCTTCCGCATAAGCCAGGGGTTTACCGGATGATTGGTGAAAATGGTGATATTCTCTATGTTGGCAAAGCCCGTAATCTCAAAAACCGTGTTTCAAACTATACACGTGAACAAGGACACAATAATCGTATTACCCGCATGATTCGTGCAACATATCATATGGAATTTATCGTCACCCATACAGAAACAGAAGCACTCCTTTTAGAAGCCAATCTCATCAAAAGATTGCATCCACATTTTAATGTACTCCTGCGTGATGATAAAAGTTTCCCTTATATTATGATTACAGATGATCATCGAGTGCCTGCACTTTACAAACATCGTGGTGCTCGAATACGAAAAGCTCACTATTTTGGTCCTTTTGCTTCTGCTGGTGCAGTGACACAAACAGTTCATGTTTTACAACGCGCCTTTTTATTACGAACCTGTACTGATTCAGTTTTTGAAAACCGTACACGCCCCTGTTTGCTTTATCAAATTAAGCGATGTTCTGCACCTTGTACTCATGAAATTAGTGACAGTGATTATAAAGAACTGGTGAAAGGAGCAAAAGCGTTCCTTTCGGGAAAAGATCAATCTATTAAAAGCGATATGGTTCAAGCTATGCATAAAGCCGCAGAAAATCTTGATTTTGAACAAGCAGCTTCCTATCGTGACCGCTTATCAGCCCTTTCTCACATACAAAGTCATCAAGGTATTAATCCTCAAACGATAAAAGAAGCGGATGTATTTGCAATTGCACAAAAAGAAGGAATGACCTGTATTCAAGTGTTCTTTTTTCGCATGGGGCAAAATTGGGGAAACCGTGCCTATTTTCCTAAAGCAGATCCCTCTTTTTCCCGCACTGAAATTTTAGCGAGTTTTCTTGCCCAATTCTACGATGATAAACCACTTCCCAAAAGTATCCTTTTATCTGAAGAAATTGAAGAAAAGGCACTTCTTACAGAAGCATTTAGCCTCAAAGCAAACCACAAAGTATCCCTCTCTTTACCCAAACAAGGTGAACGGAAAACTCTTGTTAATCATGCCTATCTCAATGCTCATGAAGCACTTGAACATAAGCTTTTTGAAACAGCCACCCATACAAAATTGCTTCAAGGTCTTGCTAAAACATTCCAACTACCTTTTCCTCCACGCCGGATAGAAGTCTATGACAATTCTCATATCATGGGAACAAATGCTGTAGGGGCTATGATTGTTGCTGGTCAAATGGGATTTATTAAAAATCAATATCGAAAATTCAACATTCGCTCAACAGATATCACGCCTGGCGATGATTTTGGCATGATGAAAGAAGTGATTAAACGAAGATTTTCACGCCTTATCAAAGAGTATGATCTGCCAAATAGAAGTCATAACATAAAAGATGATGATCTTTTTCCCATTTGGCCTGACCTTATCTTAATTGATGGTGGTGAAGGACAAATCAACAGCGTACATGCAATACTTGCTGAGTTACAATTAAATGATCTCTTCACAGTTGTTGGAATCGCCAAAGGTGTTGACCGTCATGCAGGACGTGAAAGATTTTTTATAAAAGATATTCCCCCCTTTACACTTCCTCCACGTGACCCTATCCTCTATTTTTTGCAACGTCTGCGTGATGAAGCACACCGTTTTGCGATTGGAACTCATAGGATAAAACGAAAAAAAGCAACATTCAAAAACCCACTTGATGAAATCGAAAATATCGGTCCAATAAGAAAGCGTGCATTGCTTCATCATTTTGGAAGTGCCAAAGCTGTTGCTAGTGCCTCATTTGAAGATTTAAAAAAAGTTACGGGAATCTCTATGACAATTGCACAAAAAATTCATAACCATTTTCATGAAAAATAGGCTTGTTTCATAACCTTCACCTTGTTACGTTTAGGAAATATATTCTCTTTCACAAGAATTAAAAATGGCTCCATGAAAAATCATACTTTTTCTTTTCCAAATATTTTAACTTATGCACGAATTGTTGCAGTCCCAATGGTTGTTGCATGCTTTTTTTTAGAAGGGCGACTACAATCAAGTGATATCACTCGCTGGATTGCTGTTTCCATTTTTATCGTTGCATCCATTACTGACTTTCTTGACGGTTACCTTGCTCGTATTTGGGAACAAACATCCAATATTGGTCGCATGTTAGATCCAATTGCCGATAAACTTCTCGTCTCTGCTTGTTTGCTCTTGCTTGCCGCAGACAGTACTATCGCTGGGTGGACACTATGGGCAGCTATTATCATTCTTTGCCGAGAAATTCTTGTATCAGGATTACGTGAATATTTGGCTGAATTAAAAGTGAGCGTTCCAGTTTCCCGTCTTGCAAAATGGAAAACTTTTGTACAGATGATCGCTATTATCTTTCTTTTAGCTGGACCAGCCGGTAATAAAATTTTCCCTTACACAGTAGAGTTTGGCATTACTATGCTGTGGATTTCTGCCCTCCTTACATTGTGGACTGGTTGGGATTATTTTCGTGCAGGTTTAAAGCATGTTATTTTGTGAAAGAATATGTAAGATTTATAAAGATAATTTACCTTTTTGCCCTTAAACGAAAGAAGAAAACACGTGAAGCTCACTTATTTTTAATCTATTCACGATCAATCAATCAAAACACTTCTTTTGCACTTCACAAACGAAGCTGGCGTATAGATAAAAGCTCTTTATGAAAAGATTCAACATGCTTTTTATGTCTCCTCGCAAAAGCAGTTACAGCATTAAAAGCTGAAAAAAACGATGAATACTCCATATCCTTTCAAAAAAAATCTATAATCTTATAAGCAAAAAACCGAAACATAATATTTCGGATTTTTGCTTCTTATATACGCTTTATTAACCAACAATTTCTACCTCAGAAAACCAAAAAGCGATTTCTGTTTTTGCCGTTTCAGCACTATCGGATCCATGGACAGAATTTTCGCCAATCGATAAAGCATGAACCTTACGAATTGTCCCTTCTTCTGCATCACTAGGATTCGTAGCTCCCATTACTTCACGGTTTTTAGCTATTGCATTTTCGCCTTCCAAAACTTGTACAACGGTTGGACCAGAAGACATGAATTCAACCAATTCACTAAAAAAAGGGCGTTCTTTATGAACAGCATAAAATTTTTCAGCCTCACGTTTGCTCATCCAAACACGTTTAGACGCAATAACACGTAGCTCCGCATCCTCAAGCATTTTAGTAATTGCGCCAGTCAAATTACGACGGGTTGCGTCTGGTTTAATCATCGAAAAAGTACGCTCTAAAGCCATTTACTCACCTTTATTTCATTTATAATATTCTCTGACTGTTTCTATAGCGAGCAAGGAGCCCTTTGCCAAGTGACTCTGCAAAAATCTATACAAATTCTCAAAAATATAGAATGAATTATAAAGAAGACTTCAATAGAAATAAAAATACCTATAATTGCTCCTCCCATCATAAAAATGCGCTACCGACCCTCAGCAAATGCTGAACTTCTTTTATATTCCTCAACGCTTTCCATCAAAATTATCATTGAGATCAATCAAAAATTATAAAAAAAATCCAACATGCAAAATATATATACCTTTTATGAAAGCTTTGTTTTTTTAAGAAGACGAACCTAGACATTTCATATCTAGGTTCAAAAATCCCCTCATACATTTAAAGATAACTAAAAAATAACCATATCGTTAGAAACTATAGCGTACCCCGATAATCCCCTGAAGAGACTGCTTTGTTTTACGCCCTTTGACATAATGGGCCTCACCATATAACTTCAACTTCTCACTTACCAAACTGCTTAAACCTATTCCTAATTTACCTGCATTCCCCGATAAGTCAGTGGTAAATGGATGCCGTTGATTAATTAACGTTTGATTGTCATCTTTATTCTCACGCAACCATGCTGCTGTAATATACGCAAGCGATGAGGAATCCATGTGTGAACCAAATTCATACCCTAAAGATAAGCCAACCTCACTGCGTAATGAAGTGAAAGGATCCATATCTCCTGTCATGTCATTCGATAACTTGATTGCTTTACCCTCAACACGCAACCAAGAAAATTGTCCATAAGGCTGAAGCCAACTGCTCTGTGACATCTGAAGTCGATAACCAGCTTCAAAGGAGCTCCCCACTGCCCATTGTGTATAACTGCCTTCAATCCCTAAACCATTCGTTGAAACGGCTTTTAAACTATTTTGATAATGATTATATTTTAAAACACCGTCGAGATACCATCCACTATGATCCAAATACGTGACATAAGCACCAATACCATAAGTATTAATACCACTGGTACCACCCCGTGCATGTACAACACGAGCACGATCATAACTGCCAAAACCACCTATATAAAAATCTCCATTGTCCCATTCGCTTAAACCATTGATCCCTAGGACAATACCGGTCTGATCCAACTTAAAATCTATATGCTCTGCAGCAACACTCTCTTTAGACTTGATCACATAAGTCCATAAAGCCGTATTCTTTTTACTTTTATCTAAAATTCCTCTGCCCGTACGCACGGTTTGCATTTCATTGTGAAAAACCATCGCCGGAGCTACAGACATAGACAATACCGCATCTGTAGAGGGAGTGGTCAAAAAGTGAGAAACTGAAAGCGTCTCGCTTAATTGTGGAGAAGGTTGTTCCTGAGTGCTTGTCCGCAAAGTCATCTGATCAGCTAAAGAGTGAGAAAATTCTGAAATATTAGACACATTCTGTGCCTCTCTTAAATGACGTGGAGGTCGTGATTTAGCTGGTTGTTTTGTAGTAGGTTTACGAGAACCGGTATTTTTTCCTCTAGAAGAAGCGCCTTGATCAGACAATGCAAGAGGAACCTTCGTTTTCTTATTCACACACTGTACCTCAGTATTCGAACGTGTCGTACCTTCAGAGGCTCTTCCTAAATACCAAATTGTAGCACTACCACTAGAATCAGCACATCTATCTCTCTTCAGCAAGCGATACTGATATGTTCCACCATCAACAGCTGTAATGTCCATCCCCGAAAGGTCTGCCAGAGTAAAATTAGCGCCTCCATTGTGGCTCCTATCAGTAATTAAATTAATCCCTGTGACCAAACTATTCTTTTGTGAGAGAGAACCTGTAATTTCACGACCAGAATCTGCAACGCTTATTTTGTGATTACCTGCGCCCTCATCAATCAACAAGTAATCACTCGAATTCCCCGTAGCACTAATATTGAATCGAAAATGTAAATCCCCTGAAAGTTTCTTAACATGAAGTGAAATATGTCGTGGATCATACGGAATAGAAGAAAAAATAACAGTTCCTCCATTACCCCCTAAATCTTCAATTTCAATCTGAGGTTTTTCTCCCATATTCCGTTCACCAACCTCAAATATTGTTTCATCCACTCTTCCTTCTATAGGAATTTTTTTCTTAGTCGTATGATTTGTCCTATCACCAGCGAATAAATAAAGCTCTCCACCACCTTTGACCCTTACTTCTCCAACGACATTTTGTATACCGACATGGAACCACGATTTAGCAGAATCCGTAATTGTTAAAGTATCCACAATCCCTCTAGGATATACAACTTGAATAGCTTGATCCTTCAAAGTAGTTTTCACAGACTCCCCTAGTGCTAAGACATGCTGTCTCCCATTCCCAGAAACCTCAGCATACATTGATTTCCCTCCCCCTTTTCTTTGTCCTGCATAAAGATTTTGTTCTCCGTTATCTCTCACTTTCGTATACCAAACCCACGCTCCATCATACACATTCTGCTGTCCAACTGTTCCACCATCCCCAGTAACTGTGGAATTATATGCACTACTTTTTCTCTCCACGCTTGTAAGATCAATATTTGGCTCTTCATGAATAAACTGCTGACCTCCCAAAATTTTGGCGTTCATTGCAATTCCTGCTCGTGTAACTATTTGCATCCCTCCTTTTTTAATAGTGGAACCTACAGAAGTTTCTCCATTTTCAACAAGCTCTACATCACCATATTCAATCGTAATATTATTTTTGAAAAAACTAGCAATCTGTTCTAATTTTTTTTCTTCCTCTTCTCTATTTTCCACATGTGTTGCTCTTGTTAGCACTCTATTCCTACTCTCAACTACACTTGCAGATTGCAAAAGACAACTACTGATCATCAATACTGAAAAACTTAATTTGTATTTATACCGCATTATCCACACTCCACTCTCAATTATTTAGAAAAATACCCCGCGACTACATAGATAGCTCGTTTTAGATTGTATCACAATGTGTTTTATTTATGTCTAAATACAATTTTTTAGTGTATTTTTTAATTAAGCAACTTTAAGTTGTTTATCTATAAACCACTAAAAAACTCTAACTTAAAGCAGAAAAACTGAATAAAATTCAAAATGTTTACTTAAATTCAAGGAATAATTGGCAATATTTGAAGTTATCGATGAAAAAAACACTCGTGCCTAACGGGGTCACGTCTTCACGAAACACAGAACGCCATTGGATTATACATTCACGTGCTTGTTTTAAAGAGACATCTCTCAGCGCACCCAAGCCCATTTCGCAATGTCATCCGTAAATGGTATAGTATAAAGTCATTGTCCCCCAATCTTTACACTTATGGCGTAAGCAAATTGGTACCATCACACACTTTTCCAGCCCTAAAATGTTGCAACGCGACACCCTTTGGTGCTTGGGGCAGTTTATAAGAGGTACTTTTAGTTCTTTCTTGTACAATTTTTATCCACCCAGGCTTCCCTGCTTGTAACGTGCAAGAAAATGGTTTTGATTAATTCAACATAGAGCAAATTTGAAATAAGAGAATCCTATGATATTCGGGCCTCTCATTCAACATGCATAGAAATGAATTATTATTATAAATTCAGTATGTTGCCTTTAAAAGAGAGAGTATAAAGACATTCCTACTGTTTGAGAAAGTCCCTACACTCTCGAAAAAACATAGCCGAGCATTATCTGCTTACAAAACAATTACATTTGTAAAATCAATCAGCCGTGTACACACATATTTAGAAACTATAGCGTAATCCTAAAATACCTTGAAGAGCATTCTTAATCTTATGTCCTTTTAGATAATGTGCTTCCGCATAAAGTGTTAGTTTATCCTTGACCGAACCGTTTAAACCAATTCCCAATTTACCCGCACTGCCTGATAAATCTGTAATAAATTTATACTGCTTATTAATTGTCGTATAATTATTATTTATATTCTCACGCAACCAAGCTGCCATAATGTAAGCTGTTAATGAAGTTTCTGAACTCACAAAAAATTCATGTCCTGCAGTCAATCCAACTTCACTGCGGAATGAAGTTAATGGGCTTAGATCACCTATCATTCCATTGGAAAGTTTTATTTTTTTACCTTCAACCTGCAAACCTGTTAGCTTGATATAAGGCTGCATCCAAGTATTCTGTGCCGGTTCAAAATAACAGCCAATCTCAAATGATCCACCTATCGCCCACTGATTGTAATGACTTTGAATGGCTAAACCATTTGTTGAGATGGCTTTCAAATCATCCTGGTAATAATTATATTTCAAAACACCATCCATATACCATCCACGATGATCAAAATAAGTTGCGTAAGTTCCAATGCTATAAGAGCTCAGATTACTATCACCACCTCGTGCATGAGAAATACGTGCGTGATCATAACTCCCGAAACCACCAACATACAACTCTCCATACCTTAATTCACTCAACTGATCAGCACCAAAAACTAAACCTGTCTGCCCAAGCTTAAAGTGTGTATGGCCTGTCGCAACACGTTCTTTGCTCTTAATCCCATAAGTCCATAGTTCGATATCTTTCTTATTTCTGTCCCAAATTTTTCTACCATTCCGTATAATTTGCAACTCATTGTTAAAAATAAGTCCAGGGACTACGGACAACGTTAACACTGCATCTGTAGAGGGGGTCGTTGATGTTTCACCAGGAAAAAAAGGATTTGTTGGATCTGGAATAGAGGTTTCTGGCCCACTGAGGCGGTCTGCCGATAAAAACCACACTTTTCCATTTTCATCCTTTCTTTCTTTCAATCCATACATATAAGTTCCACCATCAATGGCGTTAATTTTTTCACCCTTAAGATCTGTCAGAGTAAAATGCGCTCCACCACTTTGATCCGTAATTAAATCACGCTTATTTGAAAAAGGATCCGTGATTTCAACTCCAGAATCAGCAACACTTATTGTATGTTTCCCAGAGCCTTTCTCAACCAAGAGATAATCACCACGGTTATGGGCAATCGTAGTATTGAACGCGAAATGTAAATTTCCTGAAAGATTATTCACATGAAGCTGAGAATAATATGGATCAGAACCTGTAAATGAAAAAATAACACTCCCTTCACCACTTAATTTTTGTATCAAAGAACTTTTTCCATCAAACTCATCAGTAATAGAGTATAGTTTTGTATCTTTTCCATTTAAAATAATATCTTCTACTGTAGTGCGTTGTTGATCATTCCCAGCATAAAGATGGATCTGCCCAGAATGGTTTACCTGTGTCTTGCTTTCTAATGTTGCTCCAGCATGCACCCATGATTTTGTTTGATCATTCATTGTGAGATTTTTTACAGATCCATCAGTATCTATTTCCTGAATAGCATTCTCATTTAAAGTGACTCCAATAGCCTGACCGCCTTTTAAGATACGTTGTTTACCACCACCAAAAACTTCTGTGTCAAATGCAAAACCACCATTTTTTGCACTTTGAGACTTTTGTCCAACTTCTTGGACACCCCCTTGCATAACTTTTGTATTCCAAACTTTTCCGCCATCATATACTTTTTGTTGGCCTAGTGTTTCATCTTGACCATAAATGATAGTATGAGAAGCACTACTGCCTTTAATCTCTCCTCCAATATCCCCCTCGCCGAAAACAAGCTGCTCACCGCCATAAATTTTAGTCCCCTCTACTTTCCCTCCATTTCCAACACTTTGGTGCCCGCCTTCTTTAACAACAGCATTTTTCGAAAAACCTTGTTTTCCCTTTAAAGCCTGAACATTTTCAATTCCACCATGTTCAATTTTACTATTCTCACTGAGTCCTCCTGCATACACATAAAGCTCTGCACCATTCCTTACAGTGTTATTAATGGATCGCCCTGGACTATCAATCTCACCATCATTTGAAATGTATGCTTTACCTTCATTATCAAGGATATAATTTTCTAACATTGCCCCATCTTTAATGGAAATAAGTTCAGGCTTTTTAAGAAACGCAATATTTTGTTCTTGTGCATTATATCCAGCATTGTCACGATGACTGCTGTCAAGCTCCTGTTGACTCGCAAACACTCTAGCACCCTTATCCATGACAAAATCGCTAGTTTTTTTCAAAAAGTCTAATTCATTGCGCGTTCTTACCATGACATCATTAGAGGCTCCAAGTATGCATCTGCCTGTTTTCATATCCTCATTGTATTGATCTTGAAATACTTTATCATTTTCATAACTTGAAGATTGACAAAAAAGTGCTGTTCTCCCCTCATTTGCAGCAGCAATTTGCACAAAACAGCTGCTCAACATGAGTATCCAACAATGTCGTTTCCATTTATATTGTAGAGCCATATCCTCCCCCCTTCACGCCTGCATAGACACTAAACGTAATTAGCTCTACAAAACATATTTTCAATCTTAGGTTGCAATAATCCTTCTTAAAAATCCCCCTTATCTCATAAAAAACCGTTCTTTATAGTTTTTAAATACTTTTTTGATCAAGAATATAAGAGCGCTTTTATAGTGCTTCTTTAGCATTTTCTCGGAGTTTTCTTATCAAAGATAAAAAGTAATGGATAATCAAGTATATAAGGGTATACAGTTTATCATGAACAACGAAGCTGCGTGCTCTGAAAAATTGTTCTCTGATGCTGCATTAAAAACTTTAAAAAACTAATCATACATTTAAAGATAACTAAAAAATAACCATATCGTTAGAAACTATAGCGTACCCCGATAATCCCCTGAAGAGACTGCTTTGTTTTACGCCCTTTGACATAATGGGCCTCACCATATAACTTCAACTTCTCACTTACCAAACTGCTTAAACCTATTCCTAATTTACCTGCATTCCCCGATAAGTCAGTGGTAAATGGATGCCGTTGATTAATTAACGTTTGATTGTCATCTTTATTCTCACGCAACCATGCTGCTGTAATATACGCAAGCGATGAGGAATCCATGTGTGAACCAAATTCATACCCTAAAGATAAGCCAACCTCACTGCGTAATGAAGTGAAAGGATCCATATCTCCTGTCATGTCATTCGATAACTTGATTGCTTTACCCTCAACACGCAACCAAGAAAATTGTCCATAAGGCTGAAGCCAACTGCTCTGTGACATCTGAAGTCGATAACCAGCTTCAAAGGAGCTCCCCACTGCCCATTGTGTATAACTGCCTTCAATCCCTAAACCATTCGTTGAAACGGCTTTTAAACTATTTTGATAATGATTATATTTTAAAACACCGTCGAGATACCATCCACTATGATCCAAATACGTGACATAAGCACCAATACCATAAGTATTAATACCACTGGTACCACCCCGTGCATGTACAACACGAGCACGATCATAACTGCCAAAACCACCTATATAAAAATCTCCATTGTCCCATTCGCTTAAACCATTGATCCCTAGGACAATACCGGTCTGATCCAACTTAAAATCTATATGCTCTGCAGCAACACTCTCTTTAGACTTGATCACATAAGTCCATAAAGCCGTATTCTTTTTACTTTTATCTAAAATTCCTCTGCCCGTACGCACGGTTTGCATTTCATTGTGAAAAACCATCGCCGGAGCTACAGACATAGACAATACCGCATCTGTAGAGGGAGTGGTCAAAAAGTGAGAAACTGAAAGCGCCTCACTCAATTGTGGAAAAGGTTGTTCTTTATGAACTGGACGCAAAATCATTTGATCGACTAAAGATTGAGAAGAGGTTGAAACAGCAGTTTGTTGTTTTACATCAGAAAGAGGATGAGAACTTCCTGAACCCAAGACTTCAATAACGTGACTTTCAAGAGAGAAAACAGTTGGAGAAACAAAAGCTGGAGATCTTTGACTCAAGTTTTGGCGGTTTTTTCTTCGACGTAGCAATTTAATAACATGCGCTTGTGGTGCTGCAATCGTTGAAAGAGAAGAAACTGATTGATTTTGATTTAAATGCCGCACAGATCTGCTTCTACTACGTGGTAAACTGTTGAGAAATGAAACATTATCAATAAATACTGCAGATAAATACCAAACTTTTTCACCCCCATCCTCATCAATTCTCTGTTTTAAACCATACGTATAGGTTCCGCCATCAATAGTTTTAACATTTGCACCAGAAAAGCTTCTCAGGGTAAAATGTGCGCCACCACTTTGATCAAAAATTAAATCAAGTTCTGTTGAAGAAGGATCAACAATTTCAATACCGGAATCTAAAATACTTATTGTGTGAGAACCACGGCCATTTTTGATAAAGAGATAATCACCTTTTTCTTCTGCAAGGCTAACATTAAAGTTAAAATGTAGACTCCCTGCTAGATTATCAATGTAAAGCTGAGAGTAATATAAATCATCTTCAAAAGAGGTAAAAATGACTTTTCCTACACCGCTTAACTGCTGAATGCGTGTACTTTTGTCGTCAAACCCACGAGCAACGGAGTATAATTGAGCGTCTTCTCCGTTTAATTCAATGTTTTCTACTATAGTTTGTTGACCATCGTCTCCAGCATCAAGATAGAGCCCACCAAAATCCTGAACTTTTATTTCTCCTCCTAATATTGCACCAGGAGAAATCCATGAATTAGCATTACCTTCAATCGTTAGATTCTTTACAATTCCACCTGCATAGACTTCTTGAACACCACCAGTGCGTAAAATGACTGTATTTGCTTCACCTCCTGCTAAAACACGCTGCACACCCTCTGAAAAGATTTCAGCATTTACAGCTAAACCGCCGGCTTTTTCTGCAAAGTTATCATCATTAGGAAACCATTTAGCAAGAGTTTGTATTCCTCCACTCATCACTTTTGTTCTGACAACCATTCCATCATCGTATACATTCTGCTGTCCCAGTGTGTCACCTTGACCATAAATTGTCGTATCATAAGCACTGCTCCCAACAATTCCACCGTCCACATACCCATCTCCAAAAACAAGCTGCTCCCCACCATAAATTTTAGCTCTCAATGCAGAGCCTCCCCCCTCCACTTTTTGTTTTCCACCCTCGTAAATAATCGTAGATTCTGAGATCCCCTGTTCCCCTACAATCTCAGTACCACCATTTTCAATGGTTGTATTTTTACTGAAACCACCAGCTTCAACATAAAGTCTTCCTGATCCCTGAATTGTATTATTAATAGACTTCTTAAGAACACCTTGCTCTCCATCATCAGAGACATAAACTACGTTATCATCACCGAGCAAAGAGCTTTGTAGAATTCCTCCTCCTTCCCCAATGCTGTAATGAATTACATCAGAGATACTAAAATCTTTTGACGATGTCATATTTTCTTCTTTTTCAGGAAGCTTATCTATAGGCGACTCCACATGCGGTGAAGGAATTACAGGAGCAGAAGTTATTTGTGATGTAGTCAAAGACCAAGTCTTTCCCCCATTATCATCTTTTGTCTTTAAGCCATACATGTAGGCTCCACCATCAATCGTACTCGTCTCTTCACCAGAAAAATCTGTCAGAGTAAAATGCGCATTTCCGCTTTGAACATGAATTAAATCAAGCTCCAAAACTAAATTCTGATCTTGTAGAGGAGAATTGGTAATTTCAACACCAGAATCGATAACACTTATGGTGTGATTACCTGATCCTTGTTTTATCAGAAGATAATCACCGCGCTGTTCTGCAAAATTAGTATGCAACCTAAAATGTAAACTCCCTGAAAGATCATTGATCTCAAGTTTGGAGTAATGTGGATTAAACACGGTAGAAGTAAAAATAACACGACCATTCCCACTCAGATTCTCAATCAAAGAACTTTCACCATCCATCTTGGAAGCAATCGCGTACAATTTTGTATCTCTGCCATTTAAAACAATTTTTTCTACTTCAGTACGAGACTGCTCTGCACCAGCATAAAGATAAATCCGTCCAGAATCATTAACCGTTGTCTTTCCTTCCAATGTTGCACCATGATGTAACCACGATTGTGCTTGATCCTTAATGATTAAATCTTTTACATAGCCTCCTAAATCTATTGCTTGGAAAGCATTCCCTTGTAAAAGAACGCCAATCGCGATTCCTCCCGCTAAAACATGTTGCTGTCCACCAGAAAAGACCTTCGTATCAAATGCAAAACTGCTATAATCGTTTAGATCCTCTTCTCCATAAAGATTTTGTATCCCTCCTTCCATGATCTTTGTGTTAAAAACCTCTCCATCATCGTACACATTCTGGTATCCTAGCACTCCATTCTCACCAGAAACGATAGTGTCATAAGCGCTGCTTCTTACCATCTCACCTTTGATATCAGACTTTCCTGAAACAAACTGCTCACCACCGTAAATTTTAGCCCCTTCAGCTTTTCCCCCCTCTTTAACCTTTTGTTGCCCACCTTTATGAACAATAGTATCCTGTGAAAGACCCTGTGTTTTAATAAGCTCAGTGCCACCTCTTTGAATTGTCGTATACAAGCTAAAACCACCGTGATAAACGGAGATCTTTCCGCTGTCTTTAACTGTATTACTAATCGAAGTTTCTCCAGTGCTTTCAACTTTCTCACTGTTACTATCAAAGCTAGGATCAGCAATCGTAACAATCATTCCCTTTTCAATTGTGCGTTCTGTGAGATCATTCGATAATGAAGCTATAGCAGATGGTTGCAAGCTAAAATCAGAAAATAAAGAGGTATTTGTCTCATCAAGAGCATAATTCGCATCTAAATACCAAATTTTACCAGTACCCTTATTGTTTCTATGTTTCAAACTGTACCGATAGGTTCCGGCATCAACAGTTCCGATTTTTTCACCAAAAGTGTTTGTCAGAGTAAAATGGGCATTTCCGCTGCGATCAGTAATTAATTTAAGCTTTTTGTAAGAAGAATTTGTAATTTCACGCCCAGAATCAGCCACACTTATTGTGTGAGAACCAGAGCCCCTTTTTTTAATCACAAGATAATCACTAAGCTGCTTGGCAAAATTGATATTAAAATCGAAATGTAAAGAACCTGAAAGATCATCAATATTAAGTTGAGAATAGAGCTTATTCGTCCCTAAAGACGTAAAAATAACTCTGCCACTTCCTTTTAAATTCTTAACATTAATCTCATGTTTTTTGCCGTTATCTTCAGACGCAATAATGTATAGTTTGCTATCTTCTCCATTTAAATTAAGATTTTCTACTTCCGTAACAGCTTCACCATTCCCAGCATAAAGATAAAGACTACCAAAATCATGAACATTTGTATCCTTATCTAATATTGCACCAGCAAAAACCCATGATTGTGCTTGATGATTAATTGTTAGATTATCCGCATATCCAGAATCATATATCTTCTGAGTAGCATTATCATATAAAGTAACTTCGCTCGCATTCCCTCCTGCAAAGATATTCTGCGCACCATTTTTAAAAAGTTCTGTACTCAGTGCAAAAGCCCCCTCATTAATTGTAAAATCTTCATCTTCTGTATCGGCTGTATCAGCATCTTCTGAGAAGCCGTTATGAAAATTCTCTTCACCATCAAGATTCTGGACACCGCCTCTCATAATCTTTGTGTCAACAGCCATCCCCCCACTATAGACACTTTGTATTCCTAGCATTCCATCTGCAGCATGAATTTCAGTGCCATAAGCACTACTTGCCTTATCTTCACGCGACAAACCATCCCCAAGAAACCCCTTACCAAAAATAATCTGCTCACCACCATAAATTTTAGTACCTTCTGCATTTGCACCACTCTCAACAATTTGTGTACCACCTTTTTTAACAGTAGCATATTCTGAAATGCTCAAGTTTTGGACAAACTCAATCCCACCATGCTCAATTGTCGTATCCCTGCTAATACTTGCTGCATCAATGTAAAGTTTTCCACCCTCCTGAATCGTATTATTGATAGAATATCCGGCGTCTTTATAATTAAAGCTATTTACTTTTTTACCAGAGCTCTCAGAATCACGGTCAGTAATATAAACGGCAATATCATCATAAATTATTGAATTTGTGAGTACTTCAAAGAATAGGTTTTCTAATCTCTCCCTCTCCTCTTCTGAAGGATGACTTCCTTCTACTGTCTGTTTATTCTCTATCCTTTTTGATCCCCCTTTTTTTTCTTTTAATCCCCTTACTTCCGATAACAACTTTCTTGTCTCTTCTAGGTGTTCACTGATACTTACTGGTGTTAATAACTTTTCTCTTAATGTAGCTACTCCATCTGCACTCGCAATCTTGACAAAAAAAACACTGGTCATTAGTGTATAAAAACTTAATTTCAATTTGCGTTGCATTCTTTACACTCCATAATTTCAAATTTAAATTCTCCCATTTAGAAAAAAGTGCATAGACAAAAACAACACAACATAATTGCTCAACCTCATGTCTTTTAAGATAGCAAATCATTCGATGGATTAAGCTCTGATAGACGGAATATACACTATGTGTTTTTAAAATACACGCACAACTAAAAGATTTAATTTGCTTTAGATACCCTTTAAAAGTGTTATAATTACATGCATGAAAAATTTTTTAATATTTTGAAACACTAAACACTGATTTACGAATAAGATTGATCTCTTAATAGATAAAAATGGCATTAAACTTTAAAGGAAACAGCAATGTGAATGAGAGCTGCGTTTATGGCCACCTATTGCCATCTTCTACAGCATTTAAAGCAGTGTCTTTATTTTATTCAATTTGGATAATATATAGAACGCTTATTCATACTCATCAGTCCATAATCATTGTTCTAATATATAACGAAATGTCATAATATTGACTCGACACTGATTTGAAATTTCTATAGTTATAGTCAGTTAACTCGTCATTTGATTTGTCATATACTGAAAGGGACATTCTATTCATGTCTATAAACTCAGAAATGAAAGCTACAAGCAACAGAAACTCCCCTCGTCGGATTTTATTTGCAAGCCTTATTGGCCCAACAATTGAATTCTTTGATTTCTATGTCTTTGGCACTGCCGCAGCTCTCATATTTCCTCATGTGTTTTTTCCAACACAAAATGATCAGATTGCCATTTTACAGTCTTTCCTAATCTTTGGAGCGGCCTTTTTTGCCCGCCCCTTTGGATCAGTTGTTTTTGGACATTTTGGAGATAAAATTGGAAGAAAAGCAACACTTATCGCTTCTCTTCTCACAATGGGTCTCTCAACAGTCATTATTGGTTTCCTTCCTACTTATGAAACAGCTGGGTGGGTTGCCCCTTTCCTTTTAACCTTATGCCGTATTGGACAGGGAATGGGATTAGGAGGAGAATGGGGAGGCGCTGTTTTGCTCGCAACAGAAAATGCCCCTCCAGAAAAGCGCGGCTGGTATGCGATGTTTCCCCAATTGGGCGTTTCAATCGGTTTGTTTTTATCTATTGCGGTTTATCTAGGTCTGTTGCATTTCCTTGATCGCGCTGAACTTTTAGCTTGGGGATGGCGCATTCCTTTTATTGCTTCAGTTGTTTTTATGATTATAGGATTATGGGTTCGTCTTTCAATCAATGAAACTGCTCAATTCAAAAAAACTCTTGAAAGTAAAGAACATGTCAAAGTTCCTATCATAGATGTCTTTTTAAAATGTCCACGAATCCTATTTCTTGGAATATTTTCTGGTATGGCAACTTTTGTTTTATTTTACTTGGTCACTACGTATTTGTTAAGCTATTCAACAAACCATTTGCAATTGCCATTTCATCAAGCCCTTCAAGTCGAAATTGTCGGTGCTGTTTTCTGTGGAATTTTTACTGTCATCACTGGAAAACTCGCTGATCGTATTAGACGTAGAACTTTGATGATTTGGATTACAATCATCACCGGTATTTATTCTTTCACAATTCCTTATTTCTTAAATTCTGGAGTTATGGGAGTCCTTGCAATGTCTGTCATCGGTTTGTCTCTCATGGGAATGATATACAGTCCTCTTGGTGCTGTTTTGGCTTCACCATACCCAACAGAAATTCGATATACCGGTTCTTCTATCACTTTCAATTTATCTGCTATCATAGGAGCATCTCTCGCGCCTTATATTGCAGAATATCTGGTGCAACATCTCGATACATCTTATATCGGTTATTATTTGCTTCTTGCTTCTTTTATTTCACTGATTTGCTTCGTCGGATTTACAGATGATGAAATATCCAACTAAAATATAATAACGAAGAACAAAATAAGGACTGGCGGCAAAAATGCTGCCAGTTTTGTTTTTAAAGATAGAGGTTGAGGTATTTTCCACCACAATATTCCCGTAAACAATGCACTCAAAAAGAAAAATAAAAAATCTGCAATATTACTCATATAAGCAACAGCAAATATTTTTGATAAGATATGCGTTGTCCCCAACCACGAAACGCAAAAGAAGGCCAACATCACAGCCCATAAAACAAGCAAAATTCGATCAATAATCATCATGGCGTTTCATTTTTTTTATTATAGTCCATATCTTTAGCATGCCTAAAAGAAAAATCACAATAAAAACCCAACGCCCTCCCCCTGATCCTTCCGCAATAAAAAGTGCTGGATTTACTATTCCCACCAATCCTATAAAAATCAGAATAACAGATACGAGACGCATTAAACCTGTTTTTCCCAGCGACGATCTTCAGTCTGTTGCCAATACGTTAAATTATGATTTTCCATTTTATATTTCTTCCACTGTGCACGAACGAGATTCAACTGCTCTTCACTTCTACCATCAAATATCACGACAAGCCGTTGATAAGCATCAATGTCCGAACAAACCGCTCCCTCTATGAGAAAACGAATCTTTGAATTATTTGGATTTTCTTGTCCTGTCGTAAGAAATACAGGCTGAAAGTTTGAATATTGATCACACTCAGTTCCATGTCCAATAAATGATTCATCAGCATAAACCCATAAATGTATATCTATAGAATCGCGTTGCTCTTTACTCACACATTGTATTGTTACTTTACCAAAATGAGCCACTGCACGCTCCACAAGCGTCGGCAAAATATCTTTCAGCGTTGACTGCGTCAAATGATAGAATAAAATATCCAACCTCTTAAGCCCTCATCACTTTTTATAAAAAAGCTAACATCTTTTTTTAAAAACCTTCTATATCCCTAATACAAAGGAAACGGTTCAAGATATAAATCTCTTTTGGTTAAGCTGCATTCTTTTTTCGCACATGTCTTTAAAAGACAAAAATTTTTATTTTCAACGTTAATAAAAAAGTTTTTTAAGTTATTTTCTAAATTCTTCTAGATTCTTTGTAGACTATAGTTGAAAATAAAATATAATGTACGGAAAATTTAAAGAGGACCTCATAGAAAATTTTATATTATTTATTTGGTAAAAATATCCAATTCATGAAAGGATATTTTTTCGAACTTTATTACATTTTAACCGAAAGCAGTAAAAATATTTGCTATCGAATTAAAGACTGAGGATTTTTCCCAATTTATGCGTATTATTGAGTTCTACATCCTGAAACGTGTCCTTGTTTTATTTAGTTCTGTCATGATTGCAGCAGTGGGCGTTAGTTGGACTATACAAATTCTTGCACGGATAAACTTTCTCACAACAAGTAAACAAACACTCCTCACAGTCTTACAATTTTCACTCTCATTGGTTCCTTCTGTTATTTTTCTTGTCATTCCATTTGCATTAGTGATCGCAGTTACAACTATCCTCTCAGCAATGCATCAAGACTCAGAACTTGCTGTCATCAATGCCTCTGGTTTTCCTAAAAGTACTGTTTGGAAACCTATCCTTCTTCTTGCTATTGTTGCATCCTGTATCTCCTTTTCTATAGCTAATTTTGTTGTTCCTCAAGCGCGTCTTCATATGCGACAAATGCTAGCAAGTGCTCATTTTGATCTTATTAATCTATTCATTAGTGAAGGGAGCTTTCAAAAACTTGCCAATAACCTTTACATAGAAATTGGAGAACGAAATCCAAATGGAACACTTGAACGCCTTTTCATTGCCGACCAACGTGATCCTACGACTGATCTTTTTTATTATGCAACAGACGCATCCATTGTGAGCAATAAAAATGGCAGTTTTCTGGTTCTCAATAACGGTGAAATAGAAAGAGTCAACCATCAAAATAACAGCGTTTCAATCGTTCAATTTAGCTCATACACCTTTAGCCTAGGGGAGTTTATCCCCAGTGATAAAACACCTACTCTTTATCCAAAAGATCGGTCTCTTTCTTATTTACAAAACCCTGATCCACAAGATCCCTACTATCAACGAAAACCACTCCAATATAAAGCTGAATTTCACCGCAGATTAACACAATGGCTCTACCCTATTGTTTTTTCACTTATTGCATTAGCAGCGGTAGGGGACGTACGCTCCCATCGACAAGCTCATCATTCCGCAAATGTCTCGGCAATTGCCCTTTCTTTTCTAGTGTATTGGATAGGATATTTTTTCGCAGAAAAAGCAAAAAGCGATCTTGCATACGTTCCTCTCCTTTATATTATACCTATAGGAACAAGTGCATTTGTCTTTTGTATGCTTTTAACGAATCATAAAATTGGGCTTCCCACAAAAGTTAATGAGATACTTCAAATTGCTTTTCAAAAAATAATAAATAAATTTGAACAGCGAAAATCTCAAGATTCCTCGGATGAAATATCATGATTGGGTGGACACTTGGACGATATTTTTTTATACGTTATCTTAAAATAACTTGTTATTTCTGGGGAAGCATTTTTATTCTTGCTCTTTTAATCGATTTCACAGAGAATTCCGGTAGGCTATCTTCCCTTCCGCATTATACAGCAAAAGATGCATTTTTCCTCTCTGTTTTACGCATCCCTTTTATCATGCAACAACTTATCCCTTTCATTGCACTCTTTTCTGCAATGGCTACGCTTATCTCTCTCAACAAAAAACTTGAACTTGTGGTGACTCGTTCAATCGGTGTTTCTGCATGGCAATTTCTTATGCCAGCTTGTTTTGGAGCTTTTCTTTTGGGATTATTTTCAATTCTTCTCATTAATCCACTTGCTGCATGGGGATTTTCTCAAGCAGAAAAAAAGATGACTGAATGGCGCAATAACAATGTACTAACACCTCTTCACAATACAAGTATTCACTGGTTAACACAGCGTACAAATTTAGGCAGAACAACCATTGGTGCCAAATCTATCACCGATCAAGGACTTTCTCTTCTCGATGCAACCTTTGTACAATACAATGACAATGCAACCGTCAAAAATTGGATTAACGCCCCAAAAGCAACCTTGACTAATGGATTTTGGCTATTAACAAATGGAACAATCTATAAAATAGGGCGTCCTCCTGAAAAATTTACCGTGTTGAAAATAAAAACCAATCTAAAACCTGAATTTTTAACGGAACGTTTAGTGAATCCCGCAACTATTCCATTTTATCAATTGCCAAAAAAAATTATGATTGCACGTTCATTTGGCTATTCTGCTCATAATTTTGATATGTATTTCCAATCTTTGATTGCATTACCGGCATTGCTTGTGGCAATGACCCTCATTGCAGCAACTGTATCTTTAAATTTTACACGTTTTGGGCAATCTAGAATGTTGATTCTTGGTGGCATAATAGCTGGGTTTATGCTTTATGTTATTTCCGTACTTGTTCAAGCTTTTGGTAATGCTGGATATATTCCACCAATTATTGCAGCTTGGACACCCGTTGTTATTGCGTTATTCTTAGGAATCTCTTTTTTACTTCATAAAGAGGATGGCTAAGTGAAAGCATTAACACTAAAAAAAACTATTTTAACAAAATTAAGTGCTCTCGCTTTTAAAAGTGTTATGGGAGTTATGTTAGGAGGTGCTTTGTCTTATTGTGCGCACGCTCAAAGCCTTCTATCTCCTTCTCAAAGTCGCATTCAAAATCCGGAACCTCCTCTTTTGCTTTCTGCGGATGAACTCATCTACAATCGTGATGAAAATACTGTTTCTGCACACGGTAATGTCCAAATCGAATATGATGGCAATAAAGTTATCGCTCAAAAAATTATTTACAATCAAAAAACAGGACGGCTTATAGCACTAGGGAACGTTGAAATTACTCAAAAGGATGGTAATAAAATTTATTCCAACCAAATTGATATGACCAAAGATCTTGGCGAGGGTTTTGTAAACGCCTTACGTATTGATACAGCCAACAATGTTCACTTTTCAGCCCAAAATGCTACACGCAAACACAATCACATAACAATCTTTGAAAATGCAACCTATACAGCCTGTGAACCTTGCTCCTATAAACCAGATCGAAACGTCCTATGGAAAATTAAAGCAAGAAAGATCATATGGAATAATAGCGTCAAAAAAATTCGGTTTGAAAATAGCAGTTTTGAAGTTTTTGGTGTACCGATTATAAAATTTCCAAATTTTGAGATCTATGATCCAACTGTTAGGCGTGCTAGCGGTCTGCTTACTCCTCATTTTTTTTATACTGATTATCTCGGTATGGGGATAAAGAATTCTTATTTCTGGAATCTCGCCCCCCATTATGATTTTACCCTTTCTTCCACCATTTATACCCAACAAGGGCTTTTAACCGAAGGGGAATGGCGTCAGCGTTTTAAAACAGGACGTTATAACATTCGCTTTGCTCATATATATCAAATGAAACCGCATAGATTTGATAATGATACGATTGATGCCCAACATAAAAACCGCTATATGCTGGCAACAAAGGGGGATTTTCGTATTAATTCACACTGGACTTATGGATGGGATATTCTTGCACAATCCGATCGGCATTTTAGTCGTGCCTATAAACTTGAAAACTATAACAATCCTACACAACTTTCTCAGATCTATCTGAATGGTCTTGCAGGAAAAAACCATTTTGATATGCGTTTTTATCATTTTAAAGTTCAAGACTTGATATTGAATGATCCTCATTATGAACGTCACTCTCGGCAAGCGTGGGTTCTACCACGCATCGATTATACTTTCACACCAGATGAACCCATTTATAATGGAGAGCTCACCTTCCATAGTAATATGCAATCAATTTATCGTCGTCACGCTGATTTCAGTTCACCCGACAAGAACGCAAATTCTCTCAACATAGTAAGACTTTCTGGTATGGCTGGAAATAGTTTGCGGTTAACAAACGAGCTTCAGTGGAAAAAGCGCTTCAACACGCACAATGGACTCATCTTAACCCCCCTCCTCTCTCTACGAGCCGATATCATTACAACCGATGTACGAAAGAATCATGATTCTTCTATAGAAAACAATGTGTTATCAGAAGTTCGTGGTTCAGCAATTCGTGGCATGGCAACAGCAGGGCTGGAACTACGCTATCCCTTTCTCATTACAGCTGATCATTCTACACATATCATAGAACCAACCGCACAAATTTTCATACGCAATAATGAACAATATATCGGACAAATTCCTAATGAAGATGCTCAAAGCTTTGTATTTGATGCAACCACTCTCTTTCAACGGGATAAATTTTCTGGTTATGATCGTGTAGAAGGCGGCACAAGAGCCAATATAGGTTTAAGATATTCTGGAAGCTTTAATGACAATTGGTCTCTTTATGGTCTCATTGGACAATCCTTTCATCTGGCAGGAAAAAATTCTTTTGCAGAAAAAGACTTTGTTAATGTAGGTATCCATTCTGGCTTAGAGGAAAAACGTTCAGACTATGTTGCACTGTTTGGTGCAACCCATAAAAGTGGTTTTTCCTTAGAAACGCGTGGACGCTTTGACAAAAAAACAGGTAAAATCCGCCGTAGTGAAATCGAAGCATCACAAAAATGGAAAATTTTTTGGGCATCTATACAATATGCTTATATCGCAAGCCAACCATCTTATGAATATCTAAAAGAGCGCCAAGAAATTTCTTTTCAAACGGGACTTAAACTAGCAGACTATTGGTCCATTAATAGCAACGCCGGTTATGATTTAGTATCCGGTACATTTATAAAACGAGGAATTAGCTTGAATTATACAGATGAATGTTTCGGGCTAACATTCGGTTATCAACAGGTAATGAATCCAGGGAGAAAAGCCCCCTTGCAAAACTTTAATTTTTCTCTTTCATTGCGTACAATTGCAGATATCGGAAAAAAGATAGATCCAAATTTATAATGAGAATGTATCAGTGATTTAACTTATCGTTGTTTTTATGAAAGAAAAGGTATATTTTAAGTTGTTGATGAGAATTAATAAACAATGTGAAAGCCTATTTACATGAATAAATTGAAAAAGCGTGTTCTTGCTTTATTTTGTATTGCATCTTTGAGCGTAAGCAGCCTGCTAATAAATGAATTTTTGATTCCATCCGTCTTTGCACAGACTGCTATTGTTGTTACAGTTAATGGCAACCCTATCACAAATTATGACATACAGAGGCGTATTGCTTTTCTCAGGCTGCAACAAAAGCAAGGCAATTTGGTGGCACAGGCTAAAAAAGAGCTTATTGACGAAAAGCTGAAAGATATTGAAATAAAACGCCGTAATATTGAAGTAAGCAATGATGAAGTCGATAGAGCTTTTGAAAATTTTGCAACACAAAATAATATGACGATTGATCAGCTCAACCAGATTCTGATCCAAAGTGATATCTCTGTGCAACACTTTAAAGATTACATCCGTGGACAAATAGGATGGGGACGTCTTGTTAACGCACGCTATCAAGCTCAAACTGGTATGATTACTGAACAAGAAGCCGTGCGCAGAATATTAAAAAATGGTGGTGTCAAACCTTCAACCAACGAATATACATTACAGCGAATTGTTTTTGTCATTCCTGCACATCGTCGTTCAGAAATCGTTGAAAGACGCCAAAGAGAAGCAAGCAATTTCCGCGCACATTTCCGTGGATGTGCAAATGCTCACAATCAAGCAAGAGGTATTTTAGACGTTACTATCCGCCACTTAGGAAAGTTTCTGGAGCCCCAACTTCCCAGTGCATGGGAACAAGCTATTCTTGCAACACCTGCTGGAAAAATGACAAAATTACAAGAAACATCTGATGGAATCGAAGCAATCGCTGTCTGCAAAATAAAAAGAGTTTCTGATGATTATGTTGCTCGGTTGATATTTTCTCTTCAAGACAGTAAAAAAAGTAGCCCGCAGAAACTTGAAGAATTAAGTGAAAAATATTTAGAAGAATTACGGCGCGTAGCGCATATTCAAAATTCATAATGACTGCTCTTGTTGTTAGCGGTGGTGATCCTGCCGGGATTGGTCCTGAAATAGCACTAAAAGCGTGGAGTTTGCGTGTTACGCGCCAAGTTCCACCTTTTGTACTTCTCGCTGATCCAGATGTTATTCGTTCACGCGCTCGTTTTTTACAGATTGATGTTGAGGTGGAATCTGTTTTAATCAGTAATCCCGTAAAAAACTTTCAAAATGCTTTTCCTATCATACCGTTAAAAAACAAACAAAGTGATCAAGTAGGTATACCTTCATCGAATAATGCTGCTGGGATCATTGAAGCAATTAAACGCAGTGTTCAATTGATTCAAAGTGGACATGCATGTGCACTTATCACTTGTCCTATTACAAAAAAGAATCTTTATGATGCCGGTTTTCAATTTCCAGGCCATACAGAATTTTTAGCCGATTTAGCCCATAAAGCTTTTCATAAATGTTATCATCCAGTTATGATGTTAGTAGGACCTCGATTAAAAACAGTACCAATTACTGTGCATATTCCATTCAAAGATGTTCCTTCACAGCTTACCCGTCATTTAATCATTCAAGCAGCATTGATTACTGAACGTGACTTAAAAACACGGTTTAAAATAACGTCACCCCGACTAGCTGTTGCAGGTCTTAATCCTCATGCTGGAGAAGGAGGAGCAATGGGAAAAGAAGATATTGAAGTTATCACGCCCACTATTGAATATCTTAAACAAAAAGGACTCAATATTACAGGACCGCTTCCTGCCGATACAATGTTTCACGAATGTGCAAGAAAAACATATGATGCTGCTCTTTGCATGTATCATGATCAAGCCCTTATCCCTGTTAAAACATTAGACTTTGACACCACTGTTAATGTCACGTTAGGTTTACCTTTTATTCGCACATCTCCAGATCACGGAACTGCTTTTGACATTGCTGATAAAGGGTTAGCTTCTCCAGAAAGCTTTATTGCTGCTCTTAAACTTGCAAATCAACTTGCAAAAAATAACTTGATACCATGCCAATAGATAATCTTCCTCCTCTGCGTGAGATCATTGATATATATGGATTACAAGCGCATAAATCTTTGGGGCAAAATTTCCTTTTTGATCTTAATTTAACCTCTAAAATTGCTCATCAAGCAGGAAATATAGAAGGAAAACCTGTTATTGAAGTTGGCCCAGGTCCTGGAGGTCTCACACGTGCCTTGCTAGCAAAGGGTGCCATTGTAACAGCAATAGAACGCGATGAGCGCTGTATACCGGCTCTCTTAGAAATAGAAAAACATTATCCTCAAAAATTAAAACTTATTTGTAATGATGCTCTGAAGCAAGATTTCTCAAAACTCTTTGAAACAAGCCTAGAAAAACCTCGCATTATTGCAAATCTTCCCTATAATATTGGAACACAACTCTTATTAAATTGGCTTTTGGCTGAACCATGGCCTCCTTTTTATGAATCAATGACATTGATGTTTCAACGTGAAGTTGCCAAACGGATTACAGCTAAACCTCAATCTGCTCACTATGGACGTCTTAGTGTCTTAACTGGCTGGCGTACCGCTGCTAAAATTGCTTTTGATGTGCCTCCTCAAGCTTTCATACCAGCGCCTAAAGTAACTTCTTCCGTTGTTCATATTATTCCGCGAACACAACCTCTTGCCTGTTCTGCACAAAAACTAAGCCTCGTCACAAAAATCGCTTTTGGACAAAGACGAAAAATGCTTCGTCAAAATCTTAAAACACTTGGAGGTGAAGTGCTGTTAGAAAAAGCTGGAATTGATGGAACACGCCGTGCTGAAACGCTCTCCGTTTCCGAATTTGTAACTTTAGCGCATCTAGTGCTCTAAAAACTGCACTTTTTGTTATGCATTCTTTTTTAATAAAGGTATTTATCAATCTTTTCAGCAATAAGTCCATCAACAAAAGAGCCAAGAAAAGAACAGCGCTCACGTTTTGCGGTTTCAGCTAAATAAATCGACTTAACAAAAGATAAAGACTGATCTAAATCTTCGTTAATCACAACATAATCATAAGAACGCCAGTGCTTTAACTCGGTTCGTGCATTTTCCAATCGCAAATTGATGATATCTTGACTATCCTCTGCTCGACGATGTAAACGCAAAACAAGCTCTTTCATTGATGGGGGAAGAATAAAAACAGATACAGTGTCTCCTCGCATCTTTTTTTGCAGCTGCTCGGTACCTTGATAATCAATATCAAATAACATATCACGGCCGATACTCAATGTGTTTTCAACAGTTTCACGTAAAGTGCCATAATAATTCCCGTGAACTTCTGCCCATTCAATAAATTCATCTCTATCACGCTTATATTCAAACTCTTCCTTTGAAATAAAGTGATAATGGAGTCCATCTACTTCACTAGGACGCCTCTTCCTTGTGGTTACACTGACAGAAAGCTCTAATTGTCCATCTTTTAGAAGTAATCGAGAAATTGTTGATTTACCTGCACCTGAAGGTGAAGAGAGAATAAACAAAAAACCACGGCGTTGATTTGTTTTTATAACATTCAATGTACTCTCAAAGACTATCATAACACCACTTTACTTTGTTCATAAATTTTTCTTCAAAATTTGAATAACACATTATCTCAATCTTTCTCCAATCAATGTGTTTGCTTTAGCAGATCTCAATATTATTCTGCTCTTCCATTGAAATAATTTATCAGCAGTATACTTACTTCCTTCTTAAATATTTTTTATCCCTGTGCTCATCGCACTTGTAACATACAAGAAAATTATTTTTTATCATTCTTATAAAAGTTTAAATAAAAAAATATTACTATATTTTTGGTTCTCATTTTACGATGTAAAAAGATGTGTTATTATTATAAATCAATGCCTTGCTTTTAATTCTCGCCACTTTCGAACATTTATATTATGTTCCTCTAAGGTTCGAGAAAAAATATGCCCTCCTGAACCATCAGCAACAAAATAAAGTGCATCACTGCTTGGTGGATGTGCCACTGCTTTCAAAGAATCTCGACCTGGATTCGCAATAGCTGTTGGTGGCAAACCATTAATTTTATAAGTATTATAGGGTGTTTCCTTCTCAAGATCTGAACGGTAAATTGCACGACCAGGTGGCTTTCCTTTTCCTCCAAAGAGACCATAAATTACCGTTGGATCTGATTGAAGACGCATATGCTTTGCAAGACGGTTATAAAACACTGCAGCAACCATTGGTCTTTCTGCTGAAATTCCTGTTTCTTTCTCAACAATTGAGGCCAATATAACAAATTCATCAATTGATTTAATGGGTAAATCAGGTGAACGCGTAGCCCATATAGCGTGAATTAATTTTGTCTGTCCTTCACGCAATCTGTTTACAATTTCTTTACGCGTTGTCCCCCGAATAAAACGAACCGTATCCGTCATCAAACAGCCCTCTGGAGGCAAAGTTTTTGGAAGATCCCCAATCAAAATTTCATTTGTCTCTAATCGATCAAAAACTTGTTGAACTGTTAAACCTTCTGGTACTGTGAATGTATACTCTATAGATTTTCCTTTCACAAGAATATCCATAATATCCTGCATCGAAGCATGTGCTGGAATTAAATATTCACCAGCCTTCAGATGCGTTGTTTTTTGGTAATAGCCAACCCCATAAACAAAAATATCTGATGATCGAATGAAACCTCGTTTTTCTAACATTGAAGCAATTTCACGAATTCCTGTGCCAGGATGGATAAGAATAACTTGTTCTTCCTCAATTTTCCCCTTTTCTTCAAAAATATTTTTTCCAATATAAAGAGGAATACTTACGCCGAAAATAATAACCACAATCAGCATGAGAAAAAAATGACCGAGAATAACCAACGGATTACGTACAATAGATGATTTTTTTCGCTTTTTATGTGTCAACATGTCATAATTATCTGCTAAATGACTCGAAAAAGAATCACTTACCTCCTTTAGTGGTTTTCTATTTTTCACATTAGACATAACCCCTCAATAGCGATTAAGCACAATACTATAAACTTCTTATTCACCTTATAATAAACTAGAAAACTCAGAAGAAAAAATTAAATAAAAACACTTATTACCCTCTAAAACGTCGCATTACCAAAGATGCATTTGTTCCACCAAATCCAAAAGAATTGGAAAGAACCGTATCAATCTTTCGTTCACGTGGTTTGTGTGGAACAAGATCAATTTTCGTTTCAATCGATGGACTGTCAAGATTAAGTGTCGCTGGAGCTATATTATCCCGTATAGCTAAAATACAAAAAATAGCCTCAGCAGCACCGGCAGCACCCAGTAAATGCCCGATAGATGACTTCGTTGATGACATAGAAACTTGTGATGCATAATTCCCTAAAACACGTTCAACAGCTGCTAGCTCTATGGAATCAGCCATCGTTGATGTACCATGAGCATTAATATAATCAAGTTCACTCGCATTCACTTGTGCACGCTTAAGAGCAGCTATCATACTACGCTGCGCACCTTCACCACTTTCTGAAGGCGCTGTAATGTGGTAAGCATCACCAGATAAACCATAGCCAATAACCTCAGCATAAATACGTGCTCCTCGTTTTTTTGCATGTTCCAGCTCTTCCAAAACAACAACCGCCGCTCCCTCTCCCATCACAAAACCATCACGATCAGCATCATAAGGACGTGACGCCCGTTCAGGATCATCATTGCGACAAGTAGAAAGAGCTCTACAAGCAGAAAAACCTGCAAGAGATATCCGATTTATCGGAGATTCTGCCCCTCCTGCCACCATGACATCTGCATCACCGAACATAATCAAACGTGCTGCATCACCAATCGCATGTGCCCCTGTCGAACAAGCTGTTACAACCGAATGATTAGGACCACGTAAACCATATTGAATAGACACATAACCAGAAGCAAGATTAATCAAACGACCTGGTATAAAAAAAGGAGAAACACGACGTGGACCTTTATCACGAAGCGTATAACCAGCTTCAACAATGCCCTCAATTCCCCCAATCCCCGAACCAATTAATACACCTGTACAAATCTGATCTTCATCACTCTTAGGAAACCATTCAGCATCTGCAAGCGCTTGGTTAGCCGCAGCCATTGCATAAACAATAAATGCATCAACCTTACGTTGCTCTTTAGGTTCCATATATAAATCAGCATTATAGGTCCCCTCTGTTCCATCCCCTAAGGGGATACGCGCAGCAATCTGGCATGGCAAATCTAACACATCAAATTCAGTGATACGCCGGACACCACTTCTTCCTTCAAGAAGTCGTTTCCAACTATATTCAATATTACCAGCTAATGGAGATACTAATCCCAAACCAGTAACAACAACACGTCTCATAACTTCTAACCTTGAACTGAACTTTACCTCTCAAAACTCTCTTTGCAAAAGAGCTCAGAAGAACACAGGCAAAAGCAATTTATGCCTTTGCCCTTTAGTAATTATACAGAAGCTTTATCAATGAACTTGACTGCATCACCAACTGTAAAAATCGTTTCTGCAACTTCATCTGGGATTTCTACACCAAATTCTTCTTCAAAAGCCATAACGAGTTCAACCGTATCAAGGCTATCCGCTCCTAGATCATCGATAAAGCTCGCATTTTCTACGACTTTATCAGCATTAACCCCAAGATGTTCCACAATAATTTTCCTAACGCGCTCTACTGTATCACTCATGTTTTGAAATCCTCGAATTTATATTTTTCCTATAATTTGGTTAACGATATCGGCTCATCTAATCAAGCAATAGATGCATTACTTTAAAAGATTTCAGCAATGATTTAAAACATCCTGTGGATATCCCCTACAAAATGAACCAATCTGACATTTCACCTTCAATTGATCAACGATCATCTTAAAGAAATAGATGCATCTTTCCATTTCAATCGTTACTATCTAAAATAATACGGCTTATAAATCAATGTGGAATAAAGAAAATACTTAAATCATTGCCATTCCGCCGTTGATATGGAGTGTTTGACCTGTCATATAGGCTGCTTCATCGCTCGCTAAATAAACAGCAGCAGCGGCTATTTCTTGCCCACTTCCCATACGCTTCATTGGAATCGCAGCCATAATGGCTTCTTTTTGCTTTTCATTAAGCTTGTCTGTCATTGCAGATTTAATAAATCCTGGAGCAATACAATTGACAGTGATGTTTCGCGAAGCAATTTCCTGTGCCAATGCTTTAGAAAAACCTATCAAGCCTGCTTTTGCAGCACAATAATTCGTTTGTCCAGGATTTCCCACAACACCAACAACAGATGTAATGTTAATAATCCTTCCATAACGGCGGCGCATCATAGAATATATTAATTCACGCGTCAAAAGAGAAGCAGCGGTTAGGTTAACTTCTAAAACATCATCCCAATCTTTATCTTGCATACGCACAAAAAGACCATCCTTAGTGATTCCCGCATTGTTAACCAAAATATCGACGCCATCCATTTCTCTTTCTGAAACTTCAACCAATTGTTTAATCGATTGGCGTTCAGAAAGATTAGCGGGAAATACAAAAACATTCTGCCCTAATTCTGCTGCCACTTCTCTAAGCTTTTCTTCACGTGTTCCATGAAGTCCAACAATGGCTCCTTGTGCATGAAAGCAGCGTGCAATTGCCTCACCAATTCCTCCTGATGCCCCCGTTATAAGAGCTTTACGCCCTGTTAATTTAAACATTTTTAAACTCCTTATAGATTAAACGCCAAGCATACCTAGCGCTGATTCTATTTCATCAACTGTTCCAATGGTTACCCCTTTTATATCCTTGTTAATACGACGCGTTAAACCTGTTAATACTTTTCCAGAACCAACTTCAAAAAGCGTATCAACCCCATTAGCCCCAATCCATTCTATTGTTTCACGCCACCTCACCCTCCCCGTCACTTGTTGGACAAGAAGAGTAGCAATACGTTCTGGATCGTTTTCTGGTGTAACAGAAACATTGGCAATTAAAGGAACAATAGGATCCATTTTATTAACAGTCAAAAGCGCTTTCTTCATGGCATCAGCAGCAGGCTGCATTAAAGACGAATGAAAAGGTGCAGAAACCGGAAGAAGAAGTGCACGTTTTGCACCTTTTGTTGATGCAATCTCTACTGCTGTCTCAACCGCTTTTGCTTCACCCGAAATAACAATTTGCCCACCACCATTATCATTGGCAATCTGGCATAGTCCTTCTCCAGAAACAGTCTCGCAAATTTCTTCTACAACGTGTTCTTCCAAACCGATAAGTGCTGCCATAGAACCTTCACCCACCGCGACAGCAGCCTGCATGGCATTGCCACGAATACGCAAAAGCCTTGCTGTGTCTGTGAGACTAAACGTACCAACAGCACAAAGAGCTGAATATTCGCCTAAAGAATGACCAGCAACAAACTTTACTTTTTTTTCTATATGAAGCCCTAATTGCTCCATCACACGAATGACAGCCATGGATACAGCCATTAATGCTGGTTGTGCATTTGTTGTTAATGTTAAAACATCTGCTGGTCCTTCAAAAATGATCTCTGATAATTTCTCACCCAACGCATCATTAACTTCCTCAAAAACCATCCGCGCCGCAACAAACTGCTCTGCAAGCGCCTTCCCCATACCAACAAGTTGACTCCCCTGTCCTGGAAAAATAAAAGCTGCACCCATTAATCGACTCCTAATATTGTGCAATTAAATTATTTTCTTTTGACCTTATTCATCCGCACAAATCAAGACAAAGTCCTTTATTTAGAACGAATATCTCTCTTAAAATTATATTTTAAGGGCGGAATTTGATATAAATACTTAGGAAAATATGGTGCTATAAACTGAATAACACTCAAACTTATGAGACTTCCTAAAGTTATACCTGCTAAAATATCAAAAGGATAATGTACACCTACAAAGATGCGCGCCCAACAGATTAAACATAAAAACACTACGGCAAATCTAAAAGCAACTTTGTATCGGTAAAAATAAAAATTAGCTGCATAAGATGCAATGGTCAAGGCATGATTACTAGGAAAAGAAGCTGTTGCACGATGTTGAATAAGCGGTGTCGTCAACCCTACCACAAATGGGCGAGGATGGAAATAAAAAAGAGAAATGAGATAACCTATGAAAAGAGACGCACAAATGCTCATGCAAATGCTTAGCACGACACATCGCTCCCTCTCCCCACCACAAAACCACAACGCACAGAGATGGAGAGGAATAATATAAATTAAAAACTTTGCACAAAAAATACTAAACAAAACTAAAATCAACCAAGATTGATGATTGCCGACAAACATTTCAAAGAGTGTAACATCAATCTGGTTTAAAAAGCCCATTTTTCTCTCCTTATTCTTATAGTGTACAGCACCATCTCTTTGTAGAAGAGAGAATATATTGAAAATATATCAAGATTTAATAAATCAATTTTTTTATGTACGTAAACTTGCTATTTTAAAAGATAACTTGTAGATATGAAGTGTTCGTTGCCGGCACTTTAGCCGGAGGTTGAACGGAGGGCTGTAAAATCAGTAGGAAATACAATGTTTCCGGCCTCCCGTGTCTCCGCTCTGAGATGTCTCGAATTGTAAACGCGTCCTTTCTTCTTTGGATTTCCAAAAAAGACAAGTCGCAGAGGCTTTGCGCTAAAACCGGTGAAATTTAATTGAAGAAAGGCAAAACAATGGCTCTTTATGAACATATGTTCCTTGCCCGACAAGACATTGCACCGCAGCAAGTTGATGAACTTTTGAGTCTCTACAAAGGTGTCATTGAAGCGCAAGGTGGAAAAGTTGGGCGTGTAGAAAATTGGGGACTTCGTCCTCTTGCTTACCGTATTCGAAAAAACCGTAAGGCTTATTATGTATTGGTCAATATTGATGCACCAGCTACAGCAATTGCTGAAATGGAGCGTCAGATGCGCATCAATGAGGATATTTTGCGTTATATGACCGTTCGTGTAGAAAAACATGAAAAAGAAAAATCTGCTATGCTTTCACATCTTGATCGCAATAGTCACATTGGTCATGATGAGGAGCGTCCTCGTTTTCCACGTCGTCAACGTGAAAATGTTATAGAAGAGGTAGAATGATGACTGATACTAATCAAAACTCTGCACGTCGCCCCTTTCATCGCCGTCGCAAAACATGTCCTTTTTCAGGAGCTAATGCGCCGAAAATTGATTATAAAGATATCAAATTATTACAACGTTATATCTCCGAACGTGGAAAAATTGTTCCTTCACGGATTACAGCTGTTAGTCAGAAAAAACAGCGTGAATTAGCTAGCGCTATCAAACGTGCTCGTTTTTTAGGCTTACTTCCATATGTTATAAAGTAAACTATCAATACGCTCTAGCAACTGGAGAATCACTCCAGTTGCTTTTCTTGTATGGTTTAGAAAAATAGCTTATTGTGTATTAAAGCTGTAAAATATCAAAGTTGGGGTATTGGCATACCTCTAACTGCAGAAAGCAGGACAGCAATAAATGGAAAAAAATCGTACTTATGAAATATTGACCGGCGTTTTAGCGGGATTGTTTGCTGTTGTGGTAGGAATGTCCATTATCAGCGTTGCAAATATCGCGCCCTCTTTTTCTCTTTTTCTTGGTTGCTTTCTTTCATTGCCAATTTTTATTGTTGCATTCGGACAAGGAACATTTGCTAGCTTCGTTGCCTTAATAAGTGCTACTGTTATTCTTGTTATAGTTACTGATATCTATATTGCTCTTGGTCTTATGTTGTTATCTTTTCTTCCTGCTGTTTATGCCTCTTGGCTTCTTGGACTTGCACGACCAGCGCAAAAAGAAAACACACTGATATGGTACCCATTATCATCCGTTATTTTTCATTTAACCAACTTTATTGCTCTTATAGTGACCTTCATTGGACTCTATATAAAAGCCCATCCAGATACCACTCTCGTTGCAAAAAAAGTCACTGCAAACATAGTACAAACTCTACAACAATCACAGTCATTAAAAGAAGCTAATATCCTTGCTGTTCGTGAATTTTTAATGGCACATGCTGCAACTTTAGCAGCTATCACTCTGACAATTTATAGTTTGATTTTTCTCATTGGTAATCTTTATTTTTCAATGATAACCGCCAAATATATGAAGTGGCTAAAAAGACCTCGAGATGATTGGAGCAAAACACTTCGCCTTCCAATTTCTGGAATTGTTATTTTCATTGTTGTTTCTATCGCGTCAATGGTTGAATTAAGCACTTCTCTTAATTTGGGTACACGTGTCTTTAGCTCTGCCTATACTGTCATTATATCAATTAGCGGTCTAGCGTATCTTCACAATATTACAAAAGGGGTAAACGGTCGGATTATTATACTTTCTCTTGTTTATATTGCTATTTTAACTGTCGTTTTTTCTCCACCTATCTCTTTCATGATGCTTTTGATGGGTATTTGGGCTGCTATTCAATATAACTTTCAATCACACAAAAAACTTCACTAAATTTATTTGTTCGAAAGGAAAAACTATGGATATTATTCTGCTTGAGCGCATTCCTCGTCTTGGTCAGATGGGTGATATTGTCTCAGTGAAAAATGGTTATGCACGTAATTTTCTCTTGCCTCAAGGTAAAGCTTTACGTGCAAATGAAGCTAATAAAAAACATTTTGAGATACAACGTGCACAACTTGAAGCACGTAATCTTGAACGCAAAAGCGAGGCGCAAAAAATTGCTGAAAAACTTGATGGTCAATCATTTATTGTCATTCGTTCTGCTGGTGAAACAGGACAACTTTATGGATCTGTATCAACGCGTGATATTTCTGAAATCATAACAGATGAAGGCTTTTCTATTGGGCGAAATCAAATTGAACTTAACCATCCAATAAAAATGATCGGTCTTCACACTATCACTCTTAGCTTACATCCTGAAGTTCAAGTTTCTGTGGTTATTAACGTTGCACGTTCCACTAGTGAAGCACAACGCCAAGCAGAAGGTGAAACTCTCACTTCTGCTGAAGAAATATATAATATTCAAGCAGAAATATTAGAAGAAAGTCAGGAAGAATTATTAGCAGAGGAAATTAATGACAACGATATAAACAATACTCATCAAGAAGGTTAATTTCTATTTTTACTCTCTGTTTTGTATTTTTTATTCCATTTAAAATATTGGTCATAAAATACTCAGTTTTAAGAAGTGAGTATTTTATGGCTGTCATACATAAAGAATCTAATTTTTATGAAGAAGTTATAAGCATATTATACAAAGGCATTACATGCCAGAAATGATAATATCAAGCAGAGAAAATGCTTCTTATTTTACCCGGCATAGAAGCAAAACTAATTTAAAGTTTTACCCTTAAGGGTAAAGTTTACATGAGCGATAAGTTGATTATATCCTCACATTATCTAAAATAATTTCAATTATAAAAAAGTAATTCTACTTACACCGATATTGGAATTTTAGGATCACGTAAGTTCAAAATACTTAAATTTAGAGTGTCAAATCGCTACTTAAAGAATCATATATTATAAATTCAAACATAGTAAATAGATATTACTCATGTACTCATGCTAAATGAGGCACTCAAAGGGTGTTTTTAAAAATTATATGATTTTAACTTAAAATGAAGATTTGTAGCTCTATTCTTTTTAATATACGGCTTTCAATTTATCGCCTAAAATAGCTAGACTTGAAATTTTAGTGGAAAAATATTATGGAAGAAACTAACATTGTTAATGTCAGCTCCTCAAAAAAAGAAGATTCTCCTTCTTTTCGGCAACTTCCGTATAATATTGAAGCTGAACAAGCATTGCTTGGTGCCATCTTTATCAATAATGATTCTCTTGATCGCGTTTCAGATTTTCTAAAACCAGAACATTTTTTTGAACCATTGCATCAAAAAATTTATCATGTTTTATCTCACCTTATTAAAACAGGAAAACGTGTAGATCCAGTTACAATCAAACCCTATATCCAAATGGAAGAAAAAATTGGAGATATTACTGTATACCAATATGTTGTTCGCTTAGCCACAGAGGCAGTCACTATTATTAACGCTGAAGATTATGGACGCGTCATTTACGATCTTTTTATCCGCCGGTCTTTGATTAACCTTGGAACTCAAGTTGTCAATACAGCCTTTGATGCTCCTGTAGAGCTTACGCCGGCCCAACAAATTGAAACTGTTGAAAATCAGTTATTTGAGCTAGCAGAAAAAGGAAAATATGGAGGTGGATTTGAAAATTTTAATGAGGCTATCAAAAAAGCTATCGATATGGCAAGTGCTGCGAAAAAACGCTCTTCACAATTATCAGGGATAGCCACCCATATTAAAACACTTGATGAAAAAATGGGAGGATTACAAGCATCTGACTTAATTATCCTTGCGGGACGCCCTGGTATGGGTAAAACCTCACTAGCTACCAATATTGCCTTTAATATTGCTAATGCTTATAATCGTAATGCCAATATCCAAGAAAATGAAGGCGGCATTGTAGGATTCTTCTCACTTGAAATGTCCTCAGAACAGCTTGCAACCCGTATTATTTCTGAACAAACAGAAGTCTCTTCTTCTGATATTCGGCGTGGTAATATTTCAGATGAACAATTTTCAAAAATTATTCGTGCAGTGAACCAACTACAAAAGGCACCCCTTTATATTGATCAAACTGGGGGAATATCAATTACCCAACTAGCTGCCCGTGCGCGGCGTCTCAAGCGACAACATGGTTTAGATATCTTGTTTATTGACTATATCCAACTCATGACAAGTAAATCAAAACGTTCATCTGAAAACCGTGTTCAAGAGATCACAGAAATTACTACGGGACTCAAAGCTTTAGCCAAAGAATTGAATATTCCTATCATCGCTCTCTCTCAACTTTCACGTCAAGTAGAAAATAGAACAGATAAACGCCCACAACTCTCAGATTTACGTGAGTCTGGTTCAATTGAGCAAGATGCCGACATCGTCCTTTTTGTTTATCGTGAAGAATATTATCTCAAAAATGAAGAACCCAAGTTAGGTAGCTTGGAACATCAAAAATGGCAAGATGAAATGGATAAAATTATGGGAAAAGCTGATGTTATTGTTGCGAAACAACGTCATGGACCAACAGGAATCGTTCCGCTTGCCTTTCAATCTGATTTCACACGCTTTAGCGATCTGGCTGATAGCAATTATCTTCCAGAGCAAATTGGCTAAACCACCATGGCACGTAATCGTATTCAATTTATCTGTCAAAATTGTGGAACCGTCCATTCCCGATGGGCAGGGAAATGTAGCGCCTGTGGAGAATGGAATTCCCTTATCGAAGAAACTATAAATAATGGCATAGGAAGTGGTCCTAAGCAAAATGCTCGTAAAGGACGCATTGTCACACTCACATCTCTTTCTGGAGATATCGAAGATGCTCCACGTATTCATTCCGGTATTGCTGAACTTGATCGTGTTACCGGAGGGGGCTTTGTCCGTGGATCGGCACTCCTTGTTGGAGGTGATCCAGGTATTGGTAAATCAACATTGCTAACACAAACAGCTGCTGCTTTATCACGTAAAGGATATAATGTCATCTATGTTTCAGGTGAAGAGGCTATTGCGCAAATTTGTCTGCGCGCACAAAGGCTTGAAGCTAACAATACAAAGGTGAAACTTGCTGCTGAAACCAATGTTGAAGATATTCTGGCAACCTTAAGCGAACATAAAAAACTTGATATGGTGATTATCGATTCGATTCAAACTCTATGGTCAGATACAGCAGATTCATCACCTGGCACTGTTACACAAGTACGTATTGGTGCTCAAGAAATGATTCGCTTTGCCAAGAAAACAGGAACCGCTGTTGTTCTTGTTGGTCATGTTACAAAAGATGGACAAATTGCTGGTCCCCGAGTCGTTGAACATATGGTTGATGGCGTTCTCTATTTTGAGGGTGAAGGAGGGCATCATTATCGCATTCTTAGAACTGTAAAAAATCGTTTCGGACCAACAGATGAAATTGGTGTCTTTGAAATGTCTGATAAAGGATTACGGGAGGTGATTAATCCATCTGAACTTTTTTTGGGTGAAAGGAATGAAAAAGCACCGGGCGCTGCTGTTTTTGCAGGAATGGAAGGAACACGCCCAATACTCGTAGAAATTCAAGCGCTTGTTGCTCCTTCTTCCCTTGGAACACCACGACGTGCTGTTGTTGGATGGGATGGAAATCGTCTTTCAATGATTCTTGCCGTTTTAGAAGCTCATTGTGGCATTCGTTTTGGACAGCATGATGTCTATCTAAATGTGGCTGGTGGATATCGTATATCTGAACCCGCTGCTGATTTAGCTGTAGCCGCTGCTTTGGTATCCTCTCTTGCCAATATCCCTTTGCCAACGGATTATGTCTATTTTGGTGAAGTCAGTCTTTCAGGAGCTACCCGTGCTGTTGCACATTCAGCACAACGCATCAATGAAGCAAAAAAACTTGGCTTTCAGGGAGCATTTCATCCCACGACAACAACCGAAATGATAAAATCTCTCAATTTTCAACAAAAAACTTTCTCCGACCTTCCCGAACTTGTTGCCGCTCTTACTGCAAGTAAAAAATGGTCTGCACCACAGGCAGAGTAATATAGAAAAAACTCTATAAAATACAAAATATTCTTGCTATAAGAACAAAAAATGGCATAACAAAAATATATTTGCATACTATCTTAAAAGAACACAACTTTATGTATAAGGAACAAACAAATGATCATAACAATCCTTGATGGAATTGTCGTAGTAATCATCCTGTTGTCCGCTTTTCTTGCTATGCTTCGAGGATTTTCACGTGAAGTGTTATCGTTGATTTCTTGGGCAGTTGCTGCTGTTACCACACTGTTTTTATTCAAGCCTGTCTTACCTTTCTTTGAACAATATCTCTCTAATAAAATGATTGCATTGATCGCAACATTGGTCACAATTTTTATTATTGTTCTCATTATTACTTCAATTATTACAATGAAGATCTCCGATTTTATTATTGATAGTCGAATTGGTATCCTTGACCGTGCCATTGGTTTTATTTTTGGAGCACTTCGTGGTTTACTTATCATGGTTATTGGTATGTTGCTGATTAATGCACTAATTAAACCTGAGCACCAAGCAGACTGGTTAAAAAATGCAAAAACAAGGCCTATTTTAGATTCGTTGGGACAAAAAGTTTGGGAAATACTCCCCAAAGATATTGGATCTGTTCTCGAAAAAGCAGAAAATTTGTTTAAAGACAAGGATAAACATACGCATGAACAACACTCTCATGAAAAGATGATTTTCAAAAAATAGAGAATAGCTTTTCATGAGGAAAGAGAACTAAATGATATAAAATTTGATATTAATGACTCCTTCATATCACAACTGAAAGAATACGATGATAAAAAGTGATATTTCCTGTCAAGATTTTTCATTAGATGATGATACCCTTCATGAAGAATGTGGGGTTTTTGGCATTCTTGGGCATGAAGATGCCGCAACATTAACAGCTCTTGGACTCCATGCACTTCAGCATCGTGGACAAGAAGCAGCTGGGATTGTTTCTTATCATAATAAAGTATTTCATCAAGAAAAGCATTTAGGTCTTGTTGGTGATCACTATACAAACCCTGCAACACTTGCGCGTTTACCAGGAAATCGCTCCATTGGACATACCCGTTATTCAACAACTGGAGAAATAGCATTACGCAATGTTCAACCCCTTTTTGCTGAATTGAAAGCTGGAGGCATTGCTATTGCTCATAATGGTAATCTTACCAATGGTCTGACATTGCGTCGTGAACTCATCGCTTCTGGTGCCATCTGTCAATCAACATCAGATTCAGAAGTTTTTCTCCATCTCATTGCCCGCTCACGTTATGAATCGTCCTCTGATCGTTTTGTTGATGCGATTCGGCAAGTAGAAGGTGGGTATGCTATGTTAGCGCTCACACGTACAAAGCTTATTGCTGCACGCGATCCAACAGGGATTAGACCCCTCGTGATGGGAGAACTTGATGGCAAGCCTATCTTTTGTTCTGAAACTTGTGCACTTGATATTATTGGAGCAAAATATGTCCGTGATGTTAAAAATGGAGAAATCATCATATGTGAAATACAAAAAAATGGCGAAATTACTAAAAAAGTTATAAAACCAGAAAATGAAAAACCAGAAAAACTTTGCTTATTTGAATATGTTTATTTTGCCCGTCCTGATTCAATCGTTGGGGGGCGTAGTGTTTATACAACACGCAAAAACATGGGGATCCGTTTAGCACAGGAAGCCCCTTGTAAGGGTGATGTTGTGGTTCCTGTTCCTGACGGAGGAACACCTGCCGCAATTGGCTATGCACAAGAAATTGGAATTCCCTTCGAGCTTGGTATTATTCGTAACCATTATGTTGGTCGTACTTTTATCGAACCAACACAACAAATTCGCGCTTTTGGCGTCAAGTTAAAACATTCGGCAAACCGTCCTGTGATTGAAGGAAAACGTGTTATTCTGGTTGATGACTCTATTGTACGTGGAACAACATCCCTTAAAATTGTACGAATGCTTCGCGATGCAGGAGCAAAAGAAGTTCATATGCGCATTGCTAGCCCTATGATTTTTTATCCTGACTTTTATGGTATTGATACACCTAAAATTGAAAGTCTTTTAGCAAATCAATATCCAGATTTAAAATCTATGTGTGATTTTATTGCAGCGGATTCATTAGAATTTCTTTCAACGGATGGATTATATTTTGCTGTAGCAGGAGAAAAACGAAATAACGCCGATCCACAATTTACTGATCATTATTTTACTGGATATTACCCTACGCATCTGGTTGATCAAAAAAATCTCTCCAAAATTCATCAATCATCTGTTCTTAAAACAAGAGATTAATGATGGGAAAACGCGACTTTAGTCTCCATGGGCGTGTTGCACTTATTACAGGTGCATCAAGAGGGATTGGCTACTATTTAGCACTCGAGCTCGCGGCATATGGTGCTGATATTATTGCCCTTGCACGAACAGTCAGTGGACTTACTGAATTGGACAATCAAATCCGAGAAAAAGGTGCTCACGCAACCCTTGTTCCCCTTGATTTGCATCATATGGAAAACATCGATACCCTTGCTATCTCAATTGCTAAACGCTGGAAAAAACTCGATATTATCGTTGCTAATGCAGGAATCCTTGGAACACTTTCACCAATAGCACATATAGAGAATACGGTATTTGAAGATGTTTTTCAAATAAACCTTATCAGCCAATGGCGCTTAATGAAAGCCGTTGAGCCTTTATTACGTGAATCTGATGCGGGACGAGCCATCCTATTATCCTCAAGCGTTGCACACGTTGCACGTCCTTTCTGGGGAGCTTATGCCGCCTCTAAAGCTGCTTTAGAGATGATTGCCCGCTGTTGGGCAGAAGAACTTAAACAAACTCCTATTAAGATTAATTGTGTCAACCCTGGTGCTACACGCACTGCCATGCGCGCTGAAGCTATGCCTGGTGAAGATCCACAAACTCTTCCTTCACCACAAGAGGTTGCAAAAAAAATAATCCATTTGCTATCACCTGATTTACAGGAAACTGGAAAACTCTTTAATGTCCATAAAAATCGGTTTGTAGATTATCATATACCTGATTGATCACATCTGAGAGGTAAATAGTTTGGATCTCTCTTTTTTTGCTACTCAAAAAAATTTAACATTTTATGATTCTTGGATAGCTTTAGTGTCAGCCTTTTTCTCTTCTAGAGCCGCGCGTTTATTATAAGCAATAAAACTACAGGGGAGAAAAATCATATAGCTAACAGCTGTAATCAATAAAGTTTTCCATGTGTAAGTGGCAAGAAAACCGACATAAATAACAATGACCAACATGCAGGGTATAACAATATCACGCCTCAAATTTTGATCAATTGTTTTTGCATTCCATACTGGTAAACGACTAATCAAAAGAAAAGCAATAATTACAGTATAAAGACTAAAAAATAATGCCCACCCCCAATTGGGTACCAAACCAAGAGCTCCTAAATACGTAGGAAATAAAAGTAATAATGCTCCTGCTGGTGCTGGAACACCAATAAAATAATTTTTCTGCCACTTAGGTATATTGGTGTTATCCAACATCACATTAAAACGTGCTAATCGCAAACAACAAGCAACACAATAAACAAGGGCTGCAACCCAACCAATATGATACGCTTGATTCAAGATAAAGGAATAAACAATAAGTGCAGGAGTAACACCAAAATTTATAACATCAGCAAGAGAATCCATCTGTGCCCCAAAAGACGAGCTACCATCTATTAAACGTGCAATGCGACCATCTGCACCATCTAAAACTGCGGCCAAAAGCACCATTAAAATAGCAGCCTCATAGCGATGCTCAAAAGCCAAACGAATACTGCTCATCCCTGCGCAAATTGCTAAAATAGTAATGATATTGGGAATGACATACCGCATTGGTGTAGGTGAACGCCGGCGATTTGCAACATCATCATGCAGCCCCTCAGGATTAAATGAAGAAAACGGCGAAAAATTTTTCATTGTGTGTCCTAATCATATCTGAAGTCTGTTGTGGCATTCTTATCATCAAAAGAACCCAAAACTGTCTCTCCAGCAATTGCTGTCTGCCCCACTGCAACACGCAACTTCATTTCAGTTGGTATATAAATATCAAGGCGAGAACCAAAACGAATCAATCCAAATCGCTCACCAGTGATAACAGCATCGTTTTCTTTTGACCAACAAACAATCCTACGGGCAACCATCCCCGCTATTTGTACGATACCAATTTTACCATGTTTGCTATCAATTACCACCCCATTACGCTCATTAAACTGACTAGCTTTATCAAAGTCAGCATTAGTAAACCGACCTGGATGATAAACAATAGACTCTACCGTACCATTTATAGGAATACGGTTGATGTGGCATGAAAAAACATCCATAAAAATGGAAATACGGATCATTTCATCTTTCCCTAATCCTAATTCTTCAGGTGGAACACATGATTCCACAAAGGAAATACGCCCATCTGCAGGTGATATAACCCAATTTGAATTCAAAGGGATCACACGATCTGGATCACGGAAAAAGTATATACACCACACCGTAAGAACAAGACCACACCAAAACAATGGACTCCATATCCAACCAAGAATGAGTGAAATAACAAAAAACGCTACAATAAAAGGATAACCTTCTTTATGAATCGGTACAAAGCTATTATGGACAGACTGTAGAATACTCATATAATTTCCTATTCAGCGTAAACTTAAACAAGCAATAAATCTTTTTGCTCCTCTTGTGTCTTTTATGTATTTAATTAATCACTCTATATAAAGATATAGATTACATTTTGCCCTACTTATTTTTTTACGATTAACAATACTCGTCTCATCTTCTTCACGCATTTTACGTAATTTCTCTTCAGCTTGCGATGCTTCAAGCTGCTTATTCCACATTGAAGCATAAAGACCTTTCTTGTGTAAAAGCTCTGTATGCGTCCCATTTTCAATAATACGACCACTTTTAAGAACTAAGATTTCATCAGCATTGATAACAGTAGAAAGACGGTGAGCAATAATCAATGTTGTCCGTCCACGGCTTACAATATCCAATGCTTGTTGAATTTCCTGTTCCGTCGCCGTATCAAGAGCCGCCGTTGCTTCATCTAGAATAAGAAGTGGGGGAGCTTTTAAAAGCGTCCGTGCAATAGCCACGCGTTGTTTTTCACCACCTGATAATTTGAGACCTCGCTCTCCTACCATAGACTGAAAACCTTCCGGTAAAATTTCAATAAATTTTGATATTTGTGCCATTTCAGCAGCTTTGCGCATCTCTTCATCTGTAGCACTTGGACGCCCATAGCAAATATTATAGGCAATTGTATCATTAAATAACACCGTATCTTGTGGGACCATGCCAATCGCTTCACGCAAACTCTTTTGTGTTACGTCACGAATATCCTGCCCGTCAATTGTGATAGAGCCCGCATCAACATCATAAAACCGAAAAAGCAACCGAGAAATAGTGGATTTACCGGCACCCGATGGACCGACAATGGCAACTGTTTTTCCTCCAGGAACTTCAAAATCAATATCTTTGAGAATCTGACGTGTCGAATCATAGGAAAACTTTACCCGATGAAAACGAATGGTCCCTTCGTTTATCTCTAACGGTTTGGCATCCGATTTATCAACGATCTCCTGCTGAACATCTAAAAGATCGAACATCGCTTCAATATCCGTTAAACCTTGTCGAACATCACGATAAATTGAACCAATAAAATTCAGTGGAATGGAAAGTTGCATTAAAAGTGCATTAATAAAAACAAAATCTCCTAAAGTTTGTGTCTTATAATAAACTTCATAAGCTGACATCAGCATCATGATCGTCATTCCAATACCAAAGATAAGAGCCTGACCAAAATTAAGCCAACTTAACGATGTCCAAATCTTTGTTGCGGCTTTTTCATAACATACCATAGAAGCATCGAAACGATCGGCTTCTAGAGTTTCATTGCCAAAATATTTAACCGTTTCAAAATTCAAAAGAGAATCAACAGCGCGCGTATTCGCCTCAGTATCCGCTGTATTCATTTGTTGCCGAATACGAATGCGCCAATCACTCGCCTTAATGGTGAACAAAGTATATAATCCAACCGTTACAACAACGATGAGAAGATAAGACCACCCGTAACTTATGTAAAATACCAGTGCTGTTAATATAAATTCTAAAACTGTCGGTACTGTATTAAGAATTGAAAACCTTACGATCGCTTCAATTCCTTTTGTTCCACGCTCAATTACACGAGAAAGCCCACCAGTTCGGCGTTCTAAATGAAATCGCAAAGATAGCTCATGAATATGTACAAAGGTTTTATAAGCTAATTGACGAACAGCATATTGCCCAACAGTGGCAAACAGGGAATCGCGTAATTGATTTAATCCAGCCTGCATAATACGCGCGACATTGTATGCCAAAACGAGCATGATGGGAATAATCCAACTGGATGGAAACCATTCAGGTAGCTGAAAGCTTGAATCAAGAACATTCGTAGAATATTTAAATAAATACGGTACAGATATGAGAACGAATTTGGCCAAAACAAGATAAAATATTGCCCATAGCACACGCATTTTTAGATCACACCGACCTACTGGCCACATATAGGGCCATAAATTGTAAAGTGTGTGCAGAGTCTTCCCTGTATCTGATGATACAGTTTTTGTCATTTCATTGCGTTTCATAAAGTCCTTACTTCTCTATCATCCGCACAAACAGGCAAAATACCCTCTGTGGTTATTTATAGATTTATCTCTTTATTATACTTCCAATAAGCTATACCTACCCGTTTTTTGAAGTTAGACTGTTTTTGAAAAAGGAACAAGAAATAATCCACTATACAATTTATTATTTTGATCTGTATTTTCATACCACTCTGCTGCGAATAAACTTTCAACTTTTACATGTTTTTTTTTCAATTCGGCCTGAAGCCACTTTTTTGTTTTACCAATCTCTTTAAGTCCATCATCAATAACTTCACCATTTTCTATTAAAATCGTCGATTTCTTTCCCTCTTCCTTTTTAATGACAGTGCAATCACCATTGGTTTCCAAACGAACAAAAGCAGCTTCATGTAAGTGACACCCTTTAAGACGTAACATCGTAATGAGATCATTAATATTGATCCCTAAGTTCTTAATCTTATCCATTTGGAAAACTCCATCTAAAACTAATGTGACATTCCGCCCTGCAATAAGACGACGAAAAAAAACTGAATAACGTGCAATAAAATTAAAAGATGTAATCAAGGTTTGCCAGATGAGTAAAACAAGCAATAATTGAATGCTACTAATATTCTGATTATAAATAACGCCTCCAATAATACCTCCCATGACAAAATTACTGACCAAATCAACTGGTGTCATTTGACTAAGACTCCCCCGCCCCGTCGTTCTTAAAATAAATAAGAAGGCAACAAGACCTACAGCCAGCTTAAGCGCGATATATCCATAATGATATAAAAACTCCATCATATTCTCCTTTTTTATGGAGCTGCTGGAATAGAGACATTAGTGTCGCTTTATTTCCCACACAGTTATGCGCTCACCACTCTGCGGATCCTTACTGTCTTTTAAAAGAACCCCCTCGGCTGCAAGCTCATCACGAATTGTATCCGCAGCTTCCCACTCTTTATTATGGATAAGTCTTAGTCTTTCGGCAATGCGCTGATCAATAAATTTTGTATCAAGAAAAGTTTTTCTCATAAATAATGGGCAGTCTATTCCTTTAATCCATTCTTGTCGTAACAGTCCTAATAAATTCATCCCATTCACAAGAGCCAAAGCATTTCCTTCTTTATAAAATTTTCGCAAAAGAGTCAGTGCTTTTGGAGTATTAAGATCATCACTAAGTGCATCTATCAAAGTATCATCAATTGCTTCATTGTTTTTCATCTCACTCTTTTTGCTGCGAAGCCATTCATACCAACGATACAGTTCGCTGCTCGATTGTATTAAACGCTGCGCAGTCCAATTTAATGGTTCACGATAATGCGTTTGCAACATCGAAAAACGCGCAGACAAACCAGCCCAATTTTGCTTCATTTCATCGGTTAAAATACCATTAAACTCCAAAAAATTATTCTCTAAAACAGAACGAATAGTTATGAAATTGCCAAAACTTTTCGACATCTTTTTGCCTTCAACTTGTAAAAAACCATTATGCATCCAAAAATTAGCCATTCGCTCCGTCCCAAAAGCTGAACAACTTTGAGCAATCTCATTTTCATGATGAGGAAAAATTAAATCAATTCCACCACCATGGATATCAAAAACATTGGCGGTCGGATCATCACAGATTAAACCACCGCCATAGGGCGCTAATAACTTTGCCATTGACATTGCAGAACATTCAATATGCCAACCTGGACGACCTAAAACAGGAATTCCGCCCGGTGATTTCCAACCTGGTTCTCCTTCCACAGAAGGCTTCCATAAAACAAAATCCATCTCCTCCCTTTTATAAGCGGCAACATCAATACGTGCCCCCGCCCTCATTTCATCTAAAGAACGATTTGCAAAAGCCCCATAATGGGGAGGATTTTTTATACTACTTACAGAAAATAATATATGATTTTCCGCTTCATAAGCGTGCCCCTTTTCAAGCAACCTTTCAATTAAAGAGCGCATCTCCTCTAAATGCTCAGTGGCGCGTGGCTGACTGGTTGGCAACAGACAACCAAGTGCTATGGTATCTTGTTGAAACTGAGAATATGTACGTTCTGTTAATTGACGAATAGCATCATTCAATGACAAGTTTGGATATTCGCAAGCTGCTCGTGCATTAATTTTATCATCAACATCTGTAATATTACGTGCATATAGAACATGCTCATTACCATAAACATGACGCAATAAACGAAATAAAATATCAAAAACAATGACAGGGCGTGCATTTCCTATATGCGCATAATCATAAACTGTCGGTCCACAAACATAAAGACGTACTCTTGTCGCATCTATTGGTGTAAAATTTTCTTTTTTACGTGTCAGCGTATTATAAAATCGCAACTCTTTCATTTATTGACTCCATGGATGATATTATGCACCGATCCTTTTAGATGTATCTTATCTCAAATTATTGTATTACGCTGTTTAGGCTAAAAACTTTTATCTTATAGTAAATTCTTCTTACCATTTTCCCATTGTATTCACGGCTGTATCCATCATTTATCATAAAAATAATCCATTTTATTTGATTGGACAAAAGCGTTCTATCATTAGAAATGCTTTCCCTCCTTAAAGAAAACGAGCTTAGAAAAAATTCTATAGGTAATACAATATAAATCTATGTGAAAAATAGATAGTTTACAGAAAGAAAATCTTAAATTTTAAACTACACAAAGCTTCGTCAGTATTTTCAATATTCTATAATGGGTTCCTTACTGTCTCTTACGCACTATATTTTATAATCAATAATTGAGAATAATGTAGCAATTAACTCTATTTTTACACCGTTCTCATGACAAAATTATTTTATCTTTACAGAGTTTTATTCAAAGAAAGCAATAAAAATAATGCGTAATAGATTGATGAACATCATTATTTTAATATTTCTTGTCATTTCAATGCCAACCTTTGCACAACAATCTCCACCTTATGAAAAAAAATTACTCCGACTAGCAGAAATTTTGGGATCATTGCATTCTCTCCAAAATCTTTGCAAGCCTCCAACAAACCAATGGTATGACTATATGAATGCATTGATTGCAGCAGAACACCCCATTCCACAAAGACGCGCTTATTTTTATGAAGCGTTTAATGAAGCGTATCGTGCTTTCTCAGAAAATTATCATCATTGTACACAAGCAGCCATTGAAGCCAACCAAAGATACATTGAGGAAGGAAGAACTTTATCCGAAAACCTCTTCATGCATTATAAATAATTAATCTATACAAAAAGTATCTCCTTCAATTTTAGCGATATCAATGATAATCCCTTCACAAATAAAGGGAGCAATAAATCAACTTTGAAAATAGAGAAACTTTTAAAGAATAAGCCTCGATACGCTTTTATTCTTATAGCGTCTTTTCCTCATACAAAATCGTTCTTTGGCTTTTTCCCCCTCCGCAAAGCTGATTTGCAAATCGTTTGGGTTCTTGTTGAACGGATTCTTCTTGGCTCCTCACTCATTTGATCTACTTAACTAAAGGCTCGACGGACAAGCTTGAAAATATTCACCACGCACTTAAAAAAACAATTATGTACCAAGGAAGCTAACATGCCCTATATCCCCACTCTAAAAAACGATGTTTTATGGCATAAGAGAATAAAACCTATAAAGCTTAATCTGTTTACACCAAAGTTTCTATAAATTTAACAGGCTCTCCTTGTGAAGGGGTGACAATTTCACCTTCCCACATCACACGCATACCACGGATAATCGTTCCAACAGGCCAACCTTTAACCTTTTGACCATCATAAGGTGTCCAACCGGCACGCGAACCAATTAAGCCATTCGTAATAATTTCTTCCCGTTTAAGATCAACAATGGTTAAATCAGCATCGTATCCAACAGCAAGGCGTCCTTTACAGCTTATACCAAAAATACGACTAGGTCCATGTGACGTGAGATCAACAAAACGCTCAAGGGATATTTTTCCTGCATTCACATGAGTCAACATAATTGCTGCTGTCGTTTGCACACCTGTCATTCCTGAAGGTGAAGAGGGATACGGTTGAAGCTTTTCTTCCAAAGTATGAGGCGCATGATCTGAGCCTAAAACATCAATAACCCCCTGCTGAACACCGTACCAAAGAGCTTCACGGTGGCGCGACTCACGAATAGGCGGATTCATCTGAATTAATGTACCAAACTTCTTATAATCATCAGCTGTGAGCGTCAAATGATGGTGTGTCACTTCAATTGTTGCGACATCTTTATGTTTTTTTAGAAAATCAATTTCTTCTTCTGTCGAAAGATGTAAAACATGAATCCGTGCCTTCGTCTCATGCGCAATTTTTACCAAACGCTGCGTACATTTTAATGCCGCAACTTCATCACGCCAAATCGGATGTGATGATGCATCCCCTTCAATACGCAGTATTTTACGCTCTTTGAGCCTTGCCTCATCTTCAGAATGAAAAGCTGCACGACGGCGTGTATTTTCCAAAATAAGACGTACACTTTCATCATCATCGACCAAAAGATCACCGGTAGAGGACCCCATAAAGACTTTAATTCCAGCCGCACCAGGAAGTCTTTCTAGCTCAGATAATTCATGAGCATTTTCACGTGTTCCTCCAACCCAAAATGCAAAATCACAATGCATTCGATGAAATGCGCGTTTAACCTTATCGCTTAATGTAGCTTCTGATGTTGTCAATGGATTGGTATTAGGCATTTCAAAAACTGCTGTAACCCCCCCTAACACAGCAGAATACGAGCCACTTTCCAAATCCTCCTTATATGCATTGCCTGGCTCGCGAAAATGCACTTGACTATCAATAATTCCCGGAAAAATATGAAGCCCGGTACAATCAATCACCTCACCAGCTGATGCGCATGTAAGGTTGCCAATTTCAGCAATACGTCCATTTGTAATACCAATATCACGTTTGCTTTTTCCATCATGATTCACAAGTGTTGCACCTTTAAAAATTGTATCAAATGTTTTAAACATAGCCACGCTCCTTACATATTCCTCACTTATCGATTATGTAACTTTGAGCAGAAAGGCAAGAACCATGATTGAAAAACAAAATGCCATTTGCTTAAAAAACCGCGGAATTATTCAAATTACAGGTGAAGAAGCAACAGATTTTCTGCAATCCCTGATAACGACAGATGTAAAAAAAATCAGCCCACAAGAAATTTTCCCTGGAGCCCTCTTATCGCCACAAGGAAAAGTTCTTGCTGATTTTCTTATCGGCAAAAAAGAAGATGGTTATCTGATTGATATTATGATGCCTTTAGCTGATATGCTCTACAAGCGCCTGTTGCTCTATAAGCTGCGTAAAAAAATAGAAATTACACAACCATTCCAAGAGCTTGTTACAGTTTCTTGGAAGAATGAATCAGATACTTTAAATTTTGATTCAAGTTTTGTTGATAAACGCTTCCCAGAAAAAGAAAAAATAATACGAATCTATGGTAAAATGTCTTTTTTGGCTTCAGAATATCATAACATATGGAATCAATTGCGTATCCGTTATGCAATTGCAGAAAGTGGTCAAGATTATGAAGTCGGCAAAGTCTTTCCTCATGATATTAATTACGATCAAATCAATGGACTTGCATTCAACAAGGGGTGTTATATTGGACAAGAAGTTGTTTCACGTATGCACCACCGCCGGGCAGCACGTCGCCGTATTTTGATTGTAAAAGGTCAGTGTAAATTAACTCCTCAATCTAGCATTGTAGCAGGAACAAAAGTGCTTGGATACTTGGGAACATGTGTAGAAAATGAGGCTCTTGCTTTAATGCGTATTGACCACGTTAAAGATGCTATGGATCATAACATCCTCTTTACTGTAAAAAACATTCCTATCACTATAAGTATTGCTGAAAATATGAATTTTACCTTTCCTGAAAATACCATAGAAAACGCTCATGGCTAAAGCTGAATTATTAAAAAGTGGAGAAGCACGCGCTTGGCAGAGAATGCTTTCTGGACGGCGACTTGATCTTCTTAATCCTTCTCCTTTTGATGTTGAAATTGAAGATATTGCCCATGGACTTGCCCGCATGGCACGTTGGAACGGTCAAACACGTGGAGAACACACTTATTCTGTTGCACAACATTCAATTGTGGTTGAACAAATATTTCAAAAACTTTTCCCGCAATCACAGTGCAACGAATGTCTTTATGCTCTTCTTCATGATGCACCGGAATATGTCATCGGCGATATGATTTCACCCTTTAAAGCTGTCATAGGAAAACAATATGAGCACACTGAAAAACGCATCCAAGATGCCATCCACATGCGTTTTTCTCTTCCCGTTGATCTTTCTCAAAAACTTTTAAAAAAAATCAAACAAGCCGACCGTATTGCTGCCTATTATGAAGCAATCACGCTTGCCGGATTTAATACAGAAGAAGCTCTTCGTTATTTTGGCCCCCCTAATAATATTTTACCCGATGACCTCAATTTATACCCCTATTCCACACAACAAATTGAAAAAGAATTTTTAATTCGCTTTAATGAGCTAGATACTCAAAGATCATATTAAGATTCCTCGCATTATCTATTTCTTGTCATTACAATTGAATATAGAGCGGCTTTTCCCCATTCATGGCTCAAATATATTTATACAAAAATAAAGCCAGCGCCTTTTTTATTATTATTCTATGAAATTTGCACTTCTACAATTACTATTCTTACAACCTGTAACTTACAAAAATATTATCGATCCCAAAGATTTACTACAACATACTCTCAGCGGAAACCTCAAAAAATATGTATTTATGCGCTCATAACGTATAAAAGTAATGAAAAAAACAGCATTCAAATTACATACAAAAATATATGGAATCATGCACGTTCATTATCAAAACAACTCATATTTTCTTTTCAAATTTTTCATCTTAAACTGAAATTTATTTTAGTTTATAAACCTCATTATCTGCTGGGAAAGCACGAGATGTAACATCCTCTGCATAATTCTTGATTGCAGTTTCCATGGTTTGTTCAAGGTCTCCATAACGGCGTACAAATTTTGGTACATGGGCACCATAACCTAACATATCTTCCATAACCAATACTTGCCCATCACATTGATTGGACGCCCCTATACCGATCGTAGGGATAGAAAGCTTATCTGTCAGTTTCACCGCTAAAGGTTCAACCATTGCTTCTAAAACAACAGCAAAAGCACCTGCCTCTTCAATCGCTGCTCCATCTGCTTCAATTCTTTGCCAATCACTCTCCTTGCGTCCTTGTGTTTTGAAACCACCAAAACGATTCATTGCCTGGGGTGTGAGACCAATATGCCCCATCACTGGAATGCCACGTTTACACAAAAAATCTATTGTTTCCGCTATATAAACACCACCTTCAAGCTTAACTGCACCACACCCCGTTTGTGCAAGAATGCGCGATGCATTTAAAAAAGCCTGCTCTGGACTTTCCTCATAAGACCCAAAAGGCATATCAATAACAACAAGAGCTTTTTGAGACCCTCGCACCACGGCTTTCCCGTGTAAAATCATCATATCTAAATTAACAGGAAGCGTTGTCTCAAACCCATACACAACCATCCCAACGCTATCACCAACCAAAAGGATATCGCAATATGGATCAGCAATCCGCGCAGTATAAGCTTGATAAGCTGTTAAAGAAACAATTGGCTGTTGTCCCTTTCGTGCACGTATTTCGGAAGATGTTATACGCTTTACGGTTTTATGTACACTCATTTTCCACCCTTCTCTTGCAATATATATTGATCAATCAGCCTTACCTCACCAAAGCGGACAGTAAGGAGTAAAACCGCCGGTTTATTCAATGTTCCTTTAACCACGCATAAAGTTTCCATATCCCGTAAATCTATCGCTTCAATGATTGCACGCGTTTCTTGTTGTAAAATATCACGAACAGTTTTGCATAATTTATCAACCGACCGTTCACCTTCATGATAAAGCTTTTCAGCAGCTTTTCCACTTTCAGGAATAATTTTGGCAGCTTTACGATCTTCTAATGTTAAAAGCTGATTGCGTGAAGAACACGCTACACCATCTGACTCCCGTAGAATAGGAACTCCAACGATTTCAATAGGAAAAGCCAAATCTTCAACCATACGCCGAATAATTAAAATTTGTTGAAAATCCTTTTCCCCAAAAAAAGCCTTATCTGGTTGGACAATGTTAAAAAGTTTAGCAACAACGCTTGTTACACCACAAAAATGCCCCGGACGTAATTTTCCCATCAAAATACGTGATAATTTTTTCACTTGTACAATTGTATCATTCCCCAGTGGCCACATTTCATCGACAGAAGGAGCAAAAACCCATTCAACACCAGCTTCTTTTAACAAAGCACAATCGCCTTGCAAATCTCTTGGATATTGAGAAAAATCTTCATGCGGTCCAAATTGCTTCGGATTGACAAAAATAGACACCAATACGCGATCACACTCTGCCCTTGCACACTGTACTAATGCAAGATGACCGTCATGTAACGCCCCCATTGTTGGAACAAAACCAATCGAAAGACCTAAACGTCGCGCCTCTGAAGTATATCGGCGAACTTCAGCAATTGTCTTTAAAATTTTCATTTTTCCATTCTATTCAATTATTATCAGATCAACAAATTACCGCTTACATACCAAATCGTCGCTTAAACAATTGTATCAAATTTATGCGCACTGACGGCTGCTTTATATCTCGTGGCTCCCAAACATAACGCATAAGAAAAAAACCTGTTAGTATAAAACCATTGATTATGTCACTAAAATCAGCAGGACGGGTTGCTCTTTGCACAAGAAACTGTGGGAGAATGAAGAGCTTTTTTTTCCAAGGTTCTCCCGCTTCTTCACAAACAGCCCGTCCAGATTTTGGCGATACGTAATAGAGCTTTTCCTGACGACCTGTTGCAGCACAACAAGATAAATCAAGACCAAAACCAAGTTCTTCAAGAAGCCGCATTTCAAAACGTACCAGCAATTCCGCATTTACAAATGGTTCATCAAAGTTCTGCATAAAAAGGTGTAAAATATCATATAAAATGGGGTGGGGATCACGCTCGGGAAGAAGCCGTAAATGAAAAGCTATCAATTGCAAAGCATAAAGCGCTTCTGGTAGACAGATTAATCGTGCTGCGTGTAAATCAAGAGCTTCAAGCCGAAAAAGTCCCAAATGTTCGTCTAAACGCGCCCACCATTCAGCCTCAACAAAATTGCCAGGTTGAAGAAGAGCTGTCATACGACGCGACCGCCCTCCCTTTACCACTCCCATATAACGACCGCGTTCACGTGTCATGATCTCAAGAATAACACTTGTCTCACCATATTGGCGTGTACCAAGAATAACGGCTTGTTCTTTCCACTTCATTTTACTTTAATTATTTTTTAAAAATCTTATTTTAAAAAATCCAATCCCATTTCACGATAACGTTCTGGATCGGTATCCCAATTATCGCGCACTTTCACAAAGAGAAAAAGATGAACTTTTTGATCCATAATTTCCATGAGTTCCTTGCGGGCAGCTTGACCAATCGCTTTAATTGTACCGCCTTTTGCTCCTAAAACAATTTTTTTCTGACTCTCACGCTCGACATAAATAACTTGATTAATTTTAACGGAACCGTCTGAACGCCCTTCCCAGCTTTCTGTTTCAACCGTTGAGGAATAAGGAAGTTCATCATGAAGACGAAGAAAAAGTTTTTCACGCGTAATTTCAGCAGCAAGATGACGCATGGGCATATCAGAAATTTGATCTTCCGGATAATACCATGGCCCCTCCTGCATCATGTTACTCAACGCATGAAGTAAATCCTTGCAACCAGAACCGTTTAGAGCAGAAATCATAAATGTTTGCGCAAACTTTACACGTTCATTTATTTTAGTGGTTAACGCTAGAAGAGATGATTTAACAACTGTATCAACCTTATTAAGAACAAGAACTTTTTCTTGTTTCAGATTGTTTACAATATCTAACATCATATCAACTTCATCCGAAAGACCATTTTGAGCGTCGATTAAAACGAGTAGAACATCAGCGCTCTTAGCCCCTCCCCAAGCAGCAGAGACCATGGCTCGTTCTAAGCGCTTATGGGGACGAAAAACACCCGGTGTATCGACCAACACAATTTGCACATCATCATGAATGACAATACCGCGGATTAAAGTTCGTGTTGTTTGTACCTTATGCGTTACAATTGAAACCTTTGTTCCAACCAATTGATTAACCAGTGTCGATTTACCGGCATTAGGCATCCCAATAAGCACAACAAACCCAGAACGCGTTTTCATAACGTCACTCATGATCATTTTTTCCCACTGTTTTCCATACCCCCTCTCGTCGCAAAATTTTTTCAGCTGCCATTCTTTCGGCATATCTTTTGGAGCTTCCCTGCCCAATTTCTGAAGCAAACCCAGAAATACTGACCTCTACCATAAAAACAGGATCGTGATCTGGACCTGAACGTTTGATAACCTGATAATGTGGTTGTGCATTGCCTTGGATATGCGCCCATTCCTGTAATTCTGTCTTGGCATCACGTCGACCAGCATCCATTTTCTTTGCCCGACTTTGCCAATATTTTTGAATAAAAGGGCGAACGCTTTCCAAGCCTCCATCGAGATATATTACGGCAATCAAAGCTTCCACGACATCTGCATGCATATTGATGAGTCGACGCCCCTCAAAATTTTTCATCTCAAACCCGACATGGATCATATCAGGCAGCCTCATTTCGCGCGCAATATCAGCACATGTCTGCGCATTGACCAGATGATTCAAACGGACTGATAATTCACCTTCACTTGCCTGAGGAAAAAGTTGATACAGCATCTCTGCAATCAAAAGCCCTAAAACCCGATCACCTAGAAACTCTAATCGTTCATAATTCCCCTGTTCCGAATCTTGTACACTTGAATGTGTTAATGCCCTTTTTAATCTCTCTTCATCTTTAAAACGATGCCCCGTCAGCTTGAAAAGCTGATCAATTATGAGACGTTTCATCGTTGTTTCCTTGCTTGATAAGCGGCAAATCATGAACCGTATTTATGAAAGAAAACAAACGCTTCCAACGCACATCAAATGGCCAGCGCCAAATCTGCCAAGCACTTGAACCATTACTGATAGAAAAGAAAATCACGCTCGCGCGACCAATAAGATTTTCTTCTGGAACATAGCCTACATCTAAACGACTATCATCTGAATTGTCGCGGTTATCTCCCATCATAAAGTAATGTCCTTGAGGAACTTCAAAGACTTTTGTATCATCAACTTTTGGGATGAAAGCTAAATCAAGTGTATCATAACTAACACCGTTAGGCATTGTCTCGCGATAAACCTCAACAGGATAGTTAACCTCTGTTATATCAGAATTATCAATCTCCCCTATAAAGTGACGTGAAACAGCCTCATCATTAATATAAAGGACACTTTGACGGACTTGTATACGATCACCTGGTAACCCAACAACGCGTTTTATATAATCAATCTTCGGATTACTTGGTAAGCGAAAAACGACTACATCTCCACGTCGAGGTTGAGATGCCCAAATACGTCCAGAAAAAAGGGGAGGAGAAAAGGGAAGGGAAAAATGAGAATACCCATATGCATACTTAGAAACAAACAGATAATCCCCCACAAGCAAAGTCGGACGCATTGAACCAGAAGGAATACTAAACGGCTGAAAAAAAAGTGTCCGAATAAACGCTGCTAAAAGCAGAGCCTGTATTAAAACAGAAATAAATTCACGAATCCCACCTTTTTTATGCACTTTATCTTTTTCGATCATCACCAACTGCCTTCTCATCACCAGATATAACTTTTTTTCATCATAATATTCAAATAACAAAAGCACAATCTCTCACACCGTCTATCCACGTGGAAGTGCTTCAATAATAATAAATGCCTGTGCCCAAGGAAAATCATCTGTTATACTAAGATGAATAACTGCCTCATGATGAGGAGGTAATAATTTTTGAAGTTGCACTTGCGCACGATTTGTTAATTGCATTGTTGGTTTACCAGATGGCAAATTAACTACCCCCATGTCTTTCCAATTGATACCACAAGCGATTCCCGTTCCTAAGGCTTTAGCACATGCTTCTTTAGCAGCAAATCTTTTTGCATAGGAAGAGGAGCTTTTTTTGAGATTTTCAGATCTATTTCTTTCAATATCCGTAAAAATACGTTGGATAAAACGCTCACCATAACGAATCAACATTTTCTCAATACGTCGTATATCAACCAGATCATTTCCAAGACCAATAATCATAAGATATTACCCGATCTTTCTTAAATTTATTTCTGTTTTAATACAGGCGATGAACGCTTCTTTAAACGCCTTTTTTTTATAATCTTTTGATATCGCTTTTGTTTAAAACGAACCGTTGCTCTGTAAACACCTATATAAGATAAACCACCAAAAATAATACCTAAAAGAGTTCCCCCTAAAATCATAGGACTCATAATTGTGTCCCATGCGCCTTTAAAGAGGAGAGAGAGATTTGACAATGTCAAACCATTAAATAGAGCACGAATTTGCGAAAGAGAAATCTCTTTGACATCGCTAAAAAACGATAAACAAAAATACCCTACTTTGTAATCAGCCATGATAATCAATAAAAATGTGAGTGGATTAGAAAAAACCGTCCCAATGATTGCAGCAGCAAAGTTTGCACGCAAAAGCCAAGAAAAAAATATTGCCAAAATAATATGCAGCCCAAAGAAAGGTGAACAAGCTAAAAAAACGCCAACAGCAACCCCTAATGCTACTTCATGCGGTGTTGCTGATATACGCAAAATACGTTTATGTATGTAGCAAAATGAGCGAGAAAATGAACGACGTGGCCATAACCAAAGTCGAATACGCGTTACAAAATCTATTGGTTCTCGACGACGAAAAAGCATATGACTCTCACTATACATCTTTTGATAATGAAATAATCTATATCATCCAAATTAATCTTTTTAAGCTTTTGTACAAAAAAATAGAACAACAATTAAATATTTCGGCTGCCTGGCTTAATCGCTGGAAGAACAGAAAGCTCTGCAGGCAGTGCATCACTAGCATAAGAGGTTATCTCGTATTCAGCAAGCGCAATCAATGGAACTCCAACATTGACCTTACCACCAGAACGATCAAGAATACATGCACTGGCCAATACCTCTGCTCCTGCTGCAACAAGCGCTTCAACAGTCTCTCGAATGGAAAGACCCGTTGTCACAATATCTTCAACAATAACAACCCGTGCCCCCTTCTTGATTTCAAAACGACGCAATTCAAAGATGCCATTTACACGCTCTACCCAAAGAGAAGGAACACCAAGGTGACGTGAAGTTTCATAGGAAGGAATAAGACCGCCAATTGCGGGACCAACAACATAATCAATTTTTCCATCGATAAATGTTTTGATTTTTTCAGCCAATCCACGACATAACTTTTCCGTCAAGTCAGCATGCATGAATACTTTCGCTTTTTGCATATAAATCGCACTATGGCGCCCCGATGTTAAAATAAAATGCCCTTCTAGAATGGCATCTGCTTGTTTAAAAATATCAATGACATCTTGTGTATTCATTGCAAAATCTTTCTTTTTATCCATGAACCCGCCGTACTGTACTGACTGAACCTGCCTCTTTTAACTGAGAAAAAATACGATTCAAATGTTTTAAATCCCACACTTCCAAATCAATCATAATTTCTGTAAAATCTGGTGCTGTACGGATAAAAGATAAATTTTGGATATTGGCATCGTTAGCAGAAATTATTTGTGTAATTTCAGCCAAAGAACCAGGACTATTTACAACCAAAATATTCATCCGTGCAGGAAAACGTTCATTCATTTGGGCATCAATATCCCAGCGGACATCAATCCATCGTTCTGGCTGATCATCATACGCCATCAAAGCTGAAGACTGTATTGGATAAATAACGATCCCTGCTCCTGGCTGCATAATACCAACAATCCGATCTCCAGGTACTGCTCCTTCCGGTGAAAAACGTACGGGTATATCTCCACGGGTTCCTCTAATAGGCAAGGCTTTAGATTGATGATTCTCGACCATTGCATTCTTTTCATTTTCTGGAACTTTAAAAATCATACCTTGAGCATTTTCAATATTAAACCAACCTTCTTCCCCAGGCTTAAAAGAGGACTTTTGTACTACACGGTGATCTTGATAATCAGGATAAACCGCTTTAATCACATCAGCGGAAAACAGCTCTCCACGCCCAACAGCAGCCAATACATCCTCGACATCTTTACGTGCTAAACGTGGCAAAACTTTCTTCAAAAGGTCTTTTGAAAATTGCTTTCCCATATATTCAAATGAACGCTCGAGAATACGATATCCTAAGCCCGAATATTGTTTACGTACCGCTGCACGACTTGCTCGTCGAATAGCTGAACGTGCTTTACCTGTGACAACAAGAAATTCCCATGCTGCTGGCGGAATTTGAGCGTGTGAGCGAATAATATCAACCTCATCACCATTTTTTAATTTGGTCATTAAAGGCATAATACGACCATTAATTTTTACGCCCACACAAGAATCACCAATGTCTGTATGGACAGCATAAGCAAAATCAATAGGCGTAGCTCCTTTAGGAAAAGCAATTAATCGACCTTTCGGCGTAAAACAAAAAACTTGGTCTTGAAAAAGCTCAAGTTTTGTATGTTCTAAAAATTCTTCAGGATTATCTCCATCAGACAAAGATTGTATCGTTTGACGCAACCATGCATAGGCATTCGTTTCGCTTGATAACTTCGAAGTCGAATAATTGGAACCATGCTCTTTATAGATGGAATGAGCAGCAACCCCATATTCAGCAACTTCATCCATAGCAGCCGTTCTAATTTGCAATTCAACGCGTTGTCTCGAAGGGCCCACAATTGTTGTATGAATAGAACGATAATCATTTTGCTTTGGTATAGAGATATAATCTTTAAAACGACCAGGAACCACCGGCCATGTCGTATGGATTACACCAAGAGAACGATAACAATCATTGACTGTTTCAACAATCACACGAAATCCAAAAATATCCGATAACTGCTCAAAAGAAAGTGCTTTACTTTCCATTTTGCGAAAGACTGAATAGGATTTTTTCTGACGGCTTTTAACATCTGCTTTAATGCCATTCTCGAAAAAAAGTTTTGTCAATTCATTTTCAATTGTGGAAAGCAAATCACGATTGTGTTTCAATAACTCAGAAAGTCGATTGGTAATCGTACGATGACCTTCTGGATTTAAATAAAAGAAAGAGAGATCCTCTAATTCCTCACGCATATCCTGCATACCCATACGGCCTGCAAGTGGCGCATAGATATCCATCGTCTCCTCAGCAATTCGCCGACGTTTATCATCACGCATAACACCAAGGGTACGCATATTATGAAGACGGTCAGCAAGTTTGACTAAAAGAACACGAACATCATCAGAAATAGCAATAAGAAGTTTACGAAGATTTTCTGCCTGTACAGCTTTCTTTGACACAAGATCAAGCTTATTAAGCTTTGTAAGCCCTTCAACCAACTTCCCAATTTCAGAACCAAAAAGCTGATCAATTTCTGCTCGTGTAGCGCTTGTATCTTCAATTGTATCATGCAAAAGAGCAACAGCAATCGTTGCCTCATCCAACCGCATATCTGTCAAAATAGCAGCAACCTCTAACGGATGAGAAAAATAAAGATCACCTGACGCACGTTTTTGATGTGCATGCTTTCTCATCGCATAATCATATGCTCTGTTTAAAAGAGCTTCATCTACGTCAGACTTGTAACGTTTAACACGCCCAACAAGCTCACACTGACGCATCATACGAGCATATCCTTTATTTTTTTACACCCCTAATCATTATTGAACATGAATATCTTATCAAGACAAAGACAAGAAAAATAACTGTTCCTTAAATAAAAAGGTATATTTACTCCTGTAATATAAATCACCGGAATTAATAATCCTCACTTTTTTCTGGAACAACCAAACCTTCAATACCTGCTAAAAGCTCTTCTTCTGACATATGATCAAATGAAGTGTCTTCTTCTTGCGAGGATATATTAAAAACACTTTCAGCTTCACTTGAATGGGTAATAAATTCATTTGCCATTTCTGGCTCATCTACTTCCACATGCTTTTGCATAGAATGAATAAGATCTTCCTTTAAATCAGCAGGCGATAATGTCTCTTCTGCTATTTCACGCAGAGCAACAACTGGATTTTTATCATTATCACGATCAACCGTAATCTGCGCCCCTTGTGAAATCTGACGCGCCCGATGACCTGCTAAAAGTACCAATTCAAAGCGGTTATCAACTTTATCAATACAATCTTCTACCGTTACGCGGGCCATTTATGCCTCTTTCTCAAATAAAAAAATTTAATAGCGGATAGAGAATTATATACAATAATCAAAATAAAACACAAGAAAAACAACACAGACTCTCATATTTTTTGCTTAAAAAACTTAATTTAAGTAAATTGTTGGAAATTTTTATAAAAAATCTATAACCTATTCACGCTCGTTATCAAAGCTGCTCTTAAAAGCATTCCAATAGATTGGATCTAAACCAAAAAGGTATTTCTCGACAAAATACCTCTTTGGAGTTTTTATCTTTTTAAAAGGAACACTAGCTCTTTAAATTCTTTTGCAATAACAATAGCCTTATGCACATTTTTTACGATAATTTTATTAAAGACAGAACTTTTTTCTTTGAACATCATATGTATTGCACTCTTATTCATCTATTCATCGAATAAGAAAATATTGCCTCTCTTTAACATAATAATGAGCAATAAGTTTATATTAAACTTTCTTCTAAAAAAGTTTATTTATATTCATTATAGATGTGTTTATCAACACATAACCCGTCATATACGCTATAAAAGACTCAAAAAAATAGAAAACCGATTGATGCCTAACACCATGAATAGCCAATTAACATCGCTTTGCCCAGAACCACCCCAAAATTGCAATTTATGCCCTAGGCTTCATCAGTTTATCGCTGACTGGCGTATAAAAGAACCAAGTTGGTATAACGCACCGGTGCGCCCATTCTTTCCTTATAAAGGGCCAAACACAACACGCCTTCTTATTGTTGGGCTTGCTCCTGGATTACGCGGAGCAAATCGAACTGGACGTCCATTTACTGGTGATTATGCTGGGCACTTACTTTATTCAACTTTAAAAAAGTTTGGTTTTGCCCAAGGAACCTTTGAAGAAAGAGCAGACGATACTCTTGAACTTATTGATGCAGCAATTGTTAACTCTGTTCGTTGTGTTCCACCAGAAAATAAACCCACAGCTGCAGAAATTAACACATGCCGTTATTTCTTCTCACCTCTTTTAACAAATCTTCCCAAACTTAAAGCCGTTATCACCTTAGGCACCATTGCACACCATTCAACGATACGTGCCCTTAATGCAAAAGTTTTAGCTCATCCTTTTGGACATGGTGAAATCAATAATATTGGCAGATTACGCATCTTTTCAAGTTATCACTGTTCTCGTTATAATACGAATACTGGCCGCTTGACAGACACTATGTTTCACCAAATTTTTCAAGCAGCAAAAACATACTTAGATCAATGCTAAAACTATTTTAAAAGCCCTATAAATAAAGGATATCTACCTCATATCTCATCATCCATATCTTTTTAAAAGTCTTGCTTTTTCTCGACCCCAATCACGTTTTTTTTCCGTTTCGCGCTTATCATGAAGCTTTTTCCCACGCGCTAGAGCAATCTCCAACTTAACGCGTCCTCGTTCATTAAAATAAAGTTTGAGAGGAACAAGTGTCATTCCTTCTCGAGACGTTGCATTAAAAAAACGTGCCATCTCACGTTTTGAAAGTAATAATTTGCGCAAACGTCGTGGTTCATGATTAAAACGATTAGCCTGCGTATATTCAGGAATATAGCTGTTTACTAACCATAATTCCCCATTTTCAAAACTCGCATAGCTTTCAGCAATATTGGCGTGATTGGAACGTAAAGACTTTACTTCCGCTCCCTGAAGAACAAGACCCGCCTCAAGATTATCGAGAATTTCAAAATTAAAACGTGCTTTACGATTGTCAGCAATTATTTTCCGTACGGGCGCGTTCTTTTTTTTATTCATGGCTTTGTCAATATCATTTTACGCTTTTAAAAGACCAGCATGACTGAGGGCTGCATCAATAATCTTTTTTGTTCTTTCTGTTAATGGAACAATAGGAGAACGCACAGTATCACCACAAAACCCTAATTTTGCAGCAGCATATTTAATACCTGCTGGACTAGGTTCAATAAACACAGCACGATTAAGAGGCATCAAGCGATCATTTAATTCTCGTGCTGTTTTATAATCACCACGAAAACAAGCGGCTTGAAGCTCTGCACAAAGCTTTGGAGCAACATTAGAGGAAACTGAAATACACCCCATACCTCCATGTGCATTAAAACCTAACGCCGTACAATCATCACCGGAAAGCTGCACAAAATCTTTTCCACACTTTTCACCTTGTTCACTAACGCGCTCAATTCTGCTCGTTGCATCCTTAACACCAATGATATTGTTAAAATCTTGATAAAGGTCTTTCATCGTTTCTACAGCCATATCGATAATAGAACGACCAGGAATATTATAAATTATAATTGGAATAGAAACAGCTTTGGCAATGGAAGAAAAATGCTTGTATAAACCAGATTGATTTGGTCTATTATAATAGGGAGTGACAACCAAAACTGCATCTGCACCAGCTTTTTGCGCGTATTGTGCAAGCTCTACAGCCTCGCTTGTGCTATTTGATCCCGCTCCAGCAACAACAGGAACACGCTTTGCAACCTGCTCAACACACAATTCTATAATCCGCTTATGTTCCTCATGACTTAACGTTGCTGATTCACCTGTTGTCCCAACAGGGCTTACACCGTTAATCCCTTGTGTGATCTGCCATTCAACAAAATTACAAAACGCCTTCTCATCAATTGCGCCCTTGTTATCAAACGGTGTGATAAGCGCAGTTATAGCTCCCTTGAGCATGATAAACTCCCTATAATGTTTGCTTTTATTTTTTTTATAATCGCCTTTTATAAATTTTAAATAGAGCATAATCTTGCTCTATCATTGAAGCAAGATGAATTTCAAAAAAAGCCCTCATAAGATGAAAATGTCCCTCCTTAAATGTTGAACATTTCTTTAAAACAAACCGTCTGTATTAACGCGTTTTTCACGCTTGTGTTCTATAAATCCTTAAGTTTTTACAAAAAGCAAGGTCTCAAGGTTTTTTCTCTATGCGTGTATTTTCCACCTCTCTTTTCGTATCAACCTTTACTGCACTTATACTGGCAGTAAGAATTTTATTTTCAAGTGCATATGCACAAACACCCCTTTTGCAAGGAAAAGCGCCAATCCCTTTGGTTCGCCCTACTCCCTTTACCGCAAAAGAAGCTCAAGAATCTCTTCAACAGATACACACGACATCACACAATACTGCTACACTTCAGCAACTAAAAGCTGGGCTAGATGCACTAGCAAACAACAATATTGCAAAAACAATAAATCTTCGAAATTCAATGGAAACACATAGCCTTGATCGTCATATTTTGACATGGGCGCTGGGGGTGTCAAACCAAGCGAATATACCAAGTTCTGAAATATTTAATGCAATCAACATGCTAAAAGGATGGCCAGGTATAGAAACGATGCAACGCAATGCTGAACGTGCTTTTCTTAATGAAACCAACGTCACACGCGCAATCATCCAAAAATTTGCTCATCACCCGCCCCAAACAGCACAAGGGATGGCTCTCTTCGCTAAAGCACTTATCGCAACGGGACAAACCACTCGTGCTCAACACGTTATTGCACCATGGTGGCATAAAACACAGCTTAATGCAAAAGAAGAAGTATTTGTTCTTAAAAATGCAAGCGCTGCATTAAAACCTATTGATCATTTGAAACGCATGCAGTTTATGCTGTATGCACATCGTTTTGATTCAGCAGCACGCGTTGCAAAATTAGCCCATGCTCAATCTCTTTTTAATGCATTTGTGGCCGTTGAAAAAAATGATCCTAGAGCTACACAAAAATTAAAAGCGGTAGAGAGATCATGGCAAAAAGATCCTCTTTTTCAGTTTGCTCGAATACGCCATCTTCGACGAACAGAGCAATATGATGCAGCCGCTGCACTCATGATGAAAACATCAAAAGATGCATTCCGCCTTATGAACCCTCATTCATTGTGGAAAGAACAACGTGCCCTTTCTCGTGAAATGCTCGATTTAAACAAACCAAAAATTGCTTATCAACTCGTTGCAATGCACACTGGTATAACATCTGCATTAGCCGTCGATGCTGAGTTTCATGCAGGATGGTATGCACTACGGTTTCTTCATAACCCTAAATTGGCAATGCAGCATTTTTCACGTATTCCTCAACTCTCTTCTTTACCTTTTTATGCATCACGTGGATATTACTGGATGGGACGAACAGCAGAAACGCTAGAAGAACATAAAAATGCCCAGCAATACTTTCATCGCGCAGCTCATTTTGGTGCAACTTACTATGGTCAATTAGCCGCTGCACGACTTAACCAAAAAAAGCTTAAAATTTTCTTTCCCAAACCAACAACCGCTGAGCGACAACATTTTAGTGCACGAAAAGCAATCAAAGCAATTCAACGTCTTGAAGCAGCCGGCTATGCTGATTTTGCTAAAGTCTTTTATAGAGAACTCGGAAAAAAAATAGAAAGCCCTGGTGAGTTAGCTCTTCTAGCTGTTATGGCAGAAAAAAATGGGGACTATTATACCAGCCTCAAAATCGGAAAAAGGGCTGCTTTTCAAGGGAAAAACGTCGGGGCACTTTCTCATCCTCTGGGAGCTATCCCAGCTTCTGCTCATATTTCTGTAGAAGAAAAATCGCTTATCTATGCCATTGCACGCCAAGAAAGCGAATTTAATCCAACGGCTATATCAAAAGCAGGTGCACAAGGTATACTCCAATTGCTTCCTACAACAGCAAAAGCATTAGCAAAAAAATACTCAATCGCATGGTCTCCTCAAAAATTCAGCAGTGATACTCATTATAACGTGATATTAGGCGCCCATTTTCTCAATGAACAATTGGAACGTTTTAATGGATCCTATATATTAACTCTTATTGGCTATAATGCAGGCCCCCGTCGCGTCAATGAATGGATAAAACGTTATGGCGATCCTCGAGGACAACCTCTCGATAAAGTCATTGATTGGATTGAACGTATCCCTTATACAGAAACACGTAATTACGTGATGCGTGTCATGGAAAATTACGGTGTCTACAAAGCAAGGCTCACTGGGAAAATAGATATAAAAACAGACCTACTTTCTGGTCGATGAAAATAATATGTATGAACTTCCCAAATAGCATTTGAAAGTGTTCTTAAGAGGCATTTTTATTTCTTTCTAAATACCAGCTCATATGCCACCCTACTTGTAATGTGCAAGTGGATAATTTGAATTCATTCAGTATAAACAACACTATCATAGATGATTATAAATATAAAGATAGAGTGAAACAAATAGCTCATATTTTACTGTTTATTATTAGTCAACACTCAAATCTTGTACAACAGCATGTTTTGAGAGTGTTTTTTCTTCTCACAATATTTCTATACCAAATAGGAACGCATTATTGTATATATCTGTTTGGATAATTCTGAAGCAGAAAAACAGATTCAATCGGGCTAGAAAGCCTTAAAAGATGAAAAATACCCTTCTGCCCTTTCCCTTTGCATTCGGCTTTACGACTTTCAAACATATCGACAACAATATCTTTTAAAGAATGAAGATTTAAGCATTGCCTTTCGTTTCTATTTTTACATATAAACTTTTATCCTTCACACAAAACAGAACACCCCAAGAGCCCAAATAGTATGTGTTTCTTATATATGTTCTTGTTTTATTTTCATGTTTCTAAATCTACTTCACAACGGTATACCTACGGTATACCTGAAGAGTACTTATGAAAATTCTCTCACAAATAGTATAAAAATCTATTAGTCACATTTAGCCCTATCATCCCCTAACTCTCACTGTTGCAATAGCCCTTTCATTTAGAGCATTCATAAGAAGTATGTTCATTGCTTTTTAAAAATTTCTACCATGCCCCCATTGGTGCCATACGTAAGCGGATGTGATTGATTGCTTCAATGTCAAAAAGATTTGGAAAGAATTATATTTGAACTTTTATTCAAATTATAAAATAATAAACAATCATTATAATCAATATATTATCCGAACAAAGCCCCATAAAAAATCAGCTAAATATCAAGGATACTCTGATAATTTTATTGACTTTTGATGGTGGAGGGGGAGGAAAAGAACCAACGCGTTGAAGTGCTGCCATAGCTAATCGATCAAGTTCTGGATCACCAGCAGAAGCAACAACACGGCTAGAAAAAATATTCCCCTGCTTATGCACCTTAAATTCTAACTTCACCGTTCCTTTTACCCAACTGGTACGCTGTCCCACAACATAATTCTTTTGCCTTTCTAATTGTGACTGTACCTTTGCTAACCACTCCATTAACAATATATCTTCAAGTGCAGCTGTACTGCCGCTTTGTCTAGCGGTAGATGAACGCATGGACTTTGCAGACGGCAGTTTCACAACTGCTTTTGGTATCGGTATCGTTTTTTTTTCAAATATTGTATCTTCTACTTTTTGAGGAAGAGATTCTTCCAGAGATTTTACTGCAAAATCATCTTTTCCTACAGTATGCTGGAGCTCTTCCGGTTGAACTTCCTCCACTGTTTCCAATATCTCTGGCTCTTGCTCTGCAAAATCTGGCTGCAACTGTTCTGATTCTGTGCTGACACTTGATAAATCTGTACCATGATCTGGATTCGACGAATCTATATCAACATCTAGATATAAAGCCTCTTGGGCAAGAGTTAGCATAACCGTTGACGAGAGCATACCATTATTCACACCAGTATTTCGAAAATAAAACTTTGCTCCCAATGCTATATGCAAAGAAAGAGCACCAATAAATGCCCCAATCCAAAGAGTTGATAACTGCCTCGTATTTGCAAAGCTCATCGTTTCTTCCGCCACTATTCTAAGTACAATATTGGTATTTCACCTCATTAAAACAAGCTATTCTGAAATTGCAACTTTTTTCTTGACTGATTTTATCATGTTTAATATGGTTTCTCTATGATTTTATTTTGTTAAATCATTCCTGCTTGGTTGGCTAATTTATATAGGGTTAAATCAAGCATCTTTATATGTAAAACTTTAAGCTTAGAGAGGGGATGTTTTAAAAAAGGTTATAATGTGTTATGCGAATAAGACGAGAAAATATCCATAAAAGCTGTATGATTTTAGGTGCGTTGTCGGTTTGTATACCTTCATTTGTTTTTGCACAAAATAGCGAAAAGAATGCTGTAACTGAGCTCAAACCAATTCTTATTAAAGGAAAAAAAATAGAGGATACTTCAAATTCAATAACCATTCTAACTGATCGTAAAACCAATAAGAATATTGATGAAAAACAAATAAGCGATGTTTATGACGTTAGTCGTCTTAATCCTTCCGTATCCTATAATTCAGAAAATAACAGTTTCGTTATTCGGGGTTTAGATGCAAACCGTGTTCTTACGACAATGGATGGTATTTCTCTTCCATGGTTTAATGATATATTCCGTGGTGGAGGTGGAAACACAACTTTTGATTTCAATGCTCTTTCTACGTTTGATACTATTCAAGGATCAGATTCTAGTCTTTATGGTTCTGGTGCCTTAGGGGGAATTATTGCGTTGCGTACCCTTAATCCTGAAGACCTGATCGTGGAAGAAAAGAATTGGGGAAGCATTATAAAAGGTGGTTATCACTCTGTTGATAACAGCTGGCGCGTCGATCAAGCTTTTGCTGTACGCAATTACCGGACATTTTTGCTTTTTCAAGGATCTTATGTAGAAGGTCATGAGCGCAAAAATATGGGAACAGTAGGAGGGTATGAAGAACGCACGCGCAAAAACCCTTCTCACTTTGATAAAAATAACTTGCTTTTTAAAATTCATCAGTATTTGAGTGATAATCACCGTCTTGGTTTTACCGCAGAGCGTTTTGGTCATAATAGTAACACACATGAATTAAATTCGTCTAAAAGATACGCTCCAGGTTCCGTTTATGAGCAGGATAATAAACTTCGTGAGCGCTTTTCTCTTTCTTATAATTATAATGGTAATGGTGATGCAGTTCTTGATGCGTTTAATGGGCAGCTTTATTGGCAAAGGCAATCAAGTCGTTACGTTACGACTGGCGTTCGTGTTTCAGCCCCCAAAGGGGATTATTTAAGAGATAATTTCTTGCGTAATATCTATTATGGTTTCAATGCTGATGCCCTTAAAAAAGTGGATTTTGGCACTGTAGACCATATGTTAAAGTTTGCGACCAATGTCTCATCATCTAAATTTCACCACTATTTGTTAGGTAAGGACAATTGTCATATAAAAGAATACGCTCGAGGATGTCTTTTTCTTCCTGCTAATCGATCGGATTCACCAGACACTAATGGTTACAATTTAGGTTTTATTTTTGAAGATGAAATTGGTTTGGTTGATAATCGTTTTCGTGTAACACCAGGAATTCGGTATGATTGGTACAAATATGTTCCTCAAAAAACATCTGCTTATGAAGAAGCACTGATTTCTGACAGATTCCCTCCAGAAAGGACTGGATCGCGCTTTTCTCCTAAATTACGCGTGGAATGGGATATTCGGAATCAAATAACGCTCTATGCTCAGTGGGCACAAGCTTTTCGTGCACCACGTGTTTCGGAACTTTACGTCTCTTATATCAAACCTTCTGCTTATTATGTGAAGGGAAATCCTGATCTTCAACCAGAAACAAGCAATGGGTATGATGTTGGTCTTCGGTATGGAAATGTAAATTTCGGTGGTTCTTTCAATGCCTTTATCAATCAATATAAGAATTTCATAGATACCGAGGATAGAGGGCCATCAGAAGAATTTAGGTTTTCGCGTCGGCATTACATGAATCGTTCGCGCGTGCAAATTTTTGGTGTTGAGACAAAAGCCCATTTAGTTCTTAAAAATGGTTTTCATAGCAATGTTGCTCTTGCTTATTCACAAGGAAAAGATCTTGATAAAAAGGAGTATCTTAACTCAATTCCTCCTTTGAAAGCAGTTATCGGGTTAGGATATGCAAAAGAGATTTGGGGAAGCGATGTTATTTTTACCTTGGCAGCCAAACGTGACAAAGTTGCTGAAGGATCTGACTACCAAAAAATTCCAGGATACTATGTTGTTGATATGACAGGGTGGTGGAAGCCTTTTGGTGAAACTGGACCTATTCTAAGGGCTGGTGTTTATAATCTTTTCAATACAAAATATTGGAATGTGTCGAGTCTTCCCTCAGGCAACAGTACAATACCGAAGGATTATTATAGCCAGCCAGGTCGTAACTTTAAGGTATCATTCGTACAAAAATTTTGATCACTTCTGTTAACTATTAGGTCAATAGAAAGTCATATCGATAAAAGGATAAATTATTTGTGTTTCTAATTTCAGTATCTTTAAAATTACAAAGATTTGATAGAAAAGTGTTAATTCCTTCTGTTTTATCGCCTTTTGATTGTTTTTCTGTTAGTGATAGAGGCATATTTTGCAATAGATTGAACTCTTAAAGAGTTCAATCTATTGCTTTAAGAATTGTAAAATTTGAAAGTTAGAGTCAGTAACATAAGGTAAAGTCTATGGCACATACAGCTGAAATGATTATTCGTTTGCGTGAAGAAAAAAAAGAAATGCGAAACCGTGATTTTGCGGTTTCTATCGGTATATCTGAAGCAGAGCTTGTTGCAGCCTATTGTGCAATTGGAAAAGCAAAAAGACTACAAACTGATGTTACTACTTTCTTAGAAAATGCTCCTCAACTTGGAACAGTTATGGCATTAACGCGCAATGAACATGCTGTTCACGAAATAACTGGGCGTTTTGAAAAAATTGTTCAAAACCAACATGTTCCTATAACACTTGGTGAAATTGATTTGCGTATTTTTACAAAACAATGGAAGTTTGGTTTTGAGTATGATGTTATCGTTCTTGGAAAACCTACAAAAAGTCTACAATTCTTTGATCAACATGGCGTTGCTATTTTAAAAATCTATTCTAAAGATATGACTAATATGGAAGAATGGGATAAACTTGTTGAAAAACTCCTTCTTGAAAATCAGTCTCCTGTTCTTGACGTTCTTCCTATTTCTCCTCCAGTTCAGTGTGACATAACAGAATTGGATATTGAGAGATTTCGGGATTGTTGGCGGAAAATGACAGATGTACACCAACTTCAGGAAATTATTTCCGAATTTAAGATTAATCGGCATCATGCTGTAAAATATGTTGGCAATGAATTTGCGGATGAATTACAAGTAGAAGCTGTTGAAATAATGCTTAACCAAGTTGCACGACAAGAACTGCCAATTATGTGCTTTGTTGGCAATAAAGGGTGTATTCAAATTTTTAGTGGGACTGTAAAAAATATTAAGCAAATGGGGCCTTGGCTTAATGTTCTTGATCCAAAGTTTGATCTCCATTTACTCACATCTGGGATTGCTAGTGTATGGCATGTTCGCAAACCTACAAGTGATGGTTATGTCAGTTCACTTGAAGTCTTCGATAAAAATGATGAAATGATTGTTCAATTCTTTGGCATGCGCAAAGAGGGGCAGAAAGAGCGTGAAGATTGGCGTTCTTTATTGAAATCTCTTCCTCCATATCAAGAATTAGTCGTCGCTTAGAAAGATAAAATATGCTTACGCTTCTTTTGCGCAGACAACTAAATTTTTTTCTTTTTTTTATACTACTTTCTCTTAACTTCTTTTCTCAACGAGTTATCGCTGAACCCACCACACATTTTTCTGAAAATGCACGAATTGTCTCTATTGGCGGCTCTCTTACGGAAATTGTTTATGCATTAGGAGCACAAGATCAACTTGTTGCTCGTGATAGTACAAGCGTTTATCCAAAAGAAGCCCTCAAACTTCCCGTTCTTGGCTATATGCGTGCTCTTTCACCTGAAGGCGTTCTGTCTCTTGCTCCAGAAGGCATTTTACTCGTTGAAGGAAGCGGTCCTCCTTCAACAATTGAAATTCTCAAAAAAACATCAATCCCTATCGTGATCATACCAGAAAATTATTCTCGAGAAAGTGTAATAGAAAAAATTCGCCTTGTTGGAAAAGCCATCCATCGTGAAGCACAAGCAGCAGCATTAATTCAAAAAGTGAGCCGTGATTTTGTAGATAATGATGCTCTTTTGGCAAAAGTAACCAAACCAAAGCGTGTCCTTTTTATTTTCTCCGTGCAAAATGGGCGCGTTATGGCATCTGGAACAGATACAGCAGCGGATGGTATTATAAAGCTTTCAGGTGGTATTAATGCCATTACAGATTATAAAGGATATAAACTTCTCAATAACGAAGCATTATTGAAAGCAAATCCTGATGTTATTTTGCTTACAAAACATAATGGAAAATCCATTAATCTTGAAAAACTTTTAGCTATACCAGCAATTCAAGCAACAATTGCAGCTAAAAATCATGCTATTAAACAAATGGATACTATGTACCTTTTAGGATTTGGTCCACGCACTGCAGAGGCATCAAGAGAACTTATTCATATGCTTTATGGTGTAACCCAAAACGGTAAAAACAGATAAATTGGTAGAGAATCCATCCATGATTTATGCATCTGAAACAAAAAAAAATCAAAAAATAAATCGCGAAAATTTGAGGAAGATACTTTTATTAGGTCTAATAATATTCCTCATCTTTAGTATTTGGGGCGGGCTTTTAAATGGTGCTTCAAATACTTCTTTCTTTGATTTTCTTAATATCATGTTTACGCAAGAATTTTCTGTAAGTAGTAAAACCCGTGATTATCTCATATTTATCGATATAAGGCTTCCTCGTGTTATCCTAGGGTTATTGATCGGGGCAGCTTTGGCTGTCTCTGGTGTTATGATGCAAGGGCTTTTCCGTAATCCTCTTGCAGATCCTGGGATTGTGGGGGTGTCAGCAGGAGCTGGTCTTGGTGCTGTTTTAGCAATTGTTGTAGGGTTTGCCTTTCCTCTTTCATTTGCACCTTTTCTAGAGCCTTACAAAGTTATTATAGGCGCTTTTTTCGGTGGGCTTTTATCAACGATTATTCTCTACATAATAGCAACGCATCATAACTTTACCTCTATTGCAACCATGCTGCTTGCTGGTATTGCCCTTGGTGCATTAAGCAGTGCAGTTGTCGGAACATTGATTTTTATCGCCAATGACCAACAATTACGCGATATCACTTTTTGGAGTCTTGGCTCTCTTGCAGGTGCTACATGGTTGAAAGTATGGCTCGTTTTCCCTTTCATCTTTATTGGACTTCTTTTCTCTCCCTTTTTATCACGTGCGCTTAATGCTCTTGCACTTGGAGAAGCTGTTGCTGGCCATATCGGGTTCCATATTCAACGCGTAAAAAATATTGCTATTCCCCTTGTTGCTCTTATGTGTGGTAGTGCTGTTGCTGTCAGTGGTGGTATTGGTTTTATTGGTATTATTGTTCCTCATATTTTACGTCAAATCATTGGTCCTGATCACCGCTATCTCATTCCTTACTCCGCTCTCTTGGGAGCAGCATTACTTATTTTTGCTGATACGTTTGCGCGTTTAATTGTTGCTCCCGCAGAATTGCCCATTGGAATCGTAACAGCGCTTTTTGGTGCCCCCTTCTTCCTGTGGATCCTTATATACAAACGAGGAACAGATTTTTTATGATTGAAGCGACAAATATTTGCGTTCAGCTCGGAAAGAAACAGATTCTTAAGCACATTAATCTTCAAGCTAAAAGTGGTGCTTTTACCATCATTATCGGTCCCAATGGTTCAGGAAAAAGTACTTTTGTCAAAGCGCTGAGTGGGGAAATCCCTTACAGTGGAAAAATAACTCTCAACGATTATGATGTACGCCAAACAAAATCTTATGAAATGGCAAAAATGCGCGCTGTTCTACCACAATCAACAACGCTCGTATTTCCATTCTTAGTCCATGAAGTTGTAAGGCTTGGCCTTTCTGTAAACCAATTCACCATTACCAAAGGCGAATCGCAAAATCTTATCCAAAAAACCCTAGATCGCGTTGACCTTTCTGATTATGGCAACCTATATTATCACCAATTATCAGGCGGCGAACAAGCGAGAGTACAACTTGCTCGTGTACTTTGCCAAATCTGGAACCCCGTTTATAATGGGATTTCTCGCTGGATGATATTAGATGAACCTATTGCTAGCCTTGATATTCAACATCAAATCATCGTTATGGATATCGCTAAACAATTTGCCCATTCTGGTGGCGGCGTTCTTGCTGTTCTTCATGACCTCAATCTCGCGGCACATTATGCAGATAACATGATCTTGCTAAAAGAAGGAGAAATTTATTGCGAAGGAAATGCAACTAACGTTTTAACAACACAAAATCTACGCGATGTTTATCATTGTTCCTTAAACGTTTCTGAATTACCTAAAAAAGATATCCCATTTATACTTCCTCAAACAGCGTCCTCTTATGAGACTAGATCCTAAAGCTGTCAGCTTCAATCTAAAAACTAAAGTTCATAGCAAAATAAAACACGAAAATATTCAAGAATCTTTTTTATTTTTATATGAACTCCTTTTTTCATCTATCATTAAAAAAGAAAATCGCACACACCAAAGATATTTGGGGAAAAAACTACCTGTTCAATATCTTTCAAGATTTTACGTACTAAAAATATTTGAGATTTTGTTTTGCTATCACACTTTTATATAAATGAATTTATACAACATCAATATTCGTTTTTCCGCTCTTTCTACTACTCTTGTCCTTATGATAATGATGCGAGAAATACGTACAAATACATTTGTCATAATAATGATATGTATTGTTTATATTTTCTAAGGATCAGATAGAAATCAAGTGCCTTTCTCCAATCTATAAAAGAGTTATTTGTGGCTTTAACGGCGTTATTTTTTCATAACACGTGTGCTTTAGCTTTTTTATAAATAGATAAATATTGATTTATCTATCTCTATAGTCAATAAAAACATCAAATATAATCATATCCTTTATTCCTCTATTTAAAAAATTGTTTATTGGCATATCAAAAGAATTAAACTATTGAATAATATCCTTAAAAATAAATTCATTGTAAACCCTTTAATGCAAAAATAATTGCCTAATATAAGAATGAGAAGAGAGTATAATGGTAGCGTTTGTCTGTTGCTTCACAAGCATAACGATAATTCCACTCAAGGAGTATACCGTTTACAGATAAAACCTACACCATGGCAATGCAAAGAAATGGACTTAACAACAAGATAAGAAATCTCTTTATGAGATAAATTCACTGATACAAAGATGTGCTATTTTTTGCAACAAAACGTTACAAATATTGCACTTTTTCGTGCCTAAGATTGAATAATGGTATCACTTCAGCTCCTCTCAAAATACTTTAAACAAGATATATCTCTAGATCACTTAACGGCAAATTTTAAATGATTTTTATACATTTTCTCTCCATAATCATATGATTAATACAAAATATCATTTTCTTATAATAAATTATTATTAACTCTTTCGCCCAATCATTTAAAAATTGTTTTTTTGACTTTCTCAAGTATCATATTAACAATATAGGCTTCCTCTTCACATGCATAGAAAATAACGCGGAATTGCTCCGCGTTAACAAAATTATCAAAATGTATAGATTATTTATGACCTAACCATACTCATGATTTTATGGCATAGACAACGGTTGTATTAACAGGGCGCGTTTCTGCCTCTCCCGTATGAGAAAGAGTTACCTCGTGTGTATGTGCACCAGCAGAAGCTGTTCTCCCTTTCAGGGTCGCATTATAAGTATAACGATTCGGTAATCTTCCAATATCACCAGTTGGCCATCCTACCCCTTGATACTCAAAATTGTGTGCATGCTCGCCTGATTCTTCAATGGTCCCAATATGCGTATGCGATTTTATGCTATCTTGTTGTTCATCTGCAAATTTTCTATCATCATCTAAACCACGGCCATCATCAAAACCGCGTAAAAACATGCCTCTAAAATCAGGAACTTTAAAAGTTGTATCGCTGTCTCTTCCCCATTTAGCGCCTATTGCCTTGAATAACTGCGGATAATCTTCACGCTTATAGGCCTTACCATCACATAAAAGCCAACCATTTGGAACATTTTGCATAGCAAATGTTGCAATGAATCCAGCAGGAAAATTTTCTATCTTCGGTGGTGTAGGATTTAATAAATACCACCCCTCATGCTCTTTTATTAAAACACCATTATTGTACACCATTTCATAAATACCATTTGTTTGCAGTTCTCCACCTTCTAATGGTATAACCCCTGCAGCAGTGGCTTTATAGATAAGCTTTTCTCCTATATTATTAACAGTCATTGTCGTCGTGCCAATATTCACACCATGAGCTTTAAAACGTATGATGATATCATTGTTGTATTTTTTTATAGGTGAAACTGTCTTCAAGGTAATTAATGTTGTTTCATCTTCCTCATTGACTATAAAGCTTGAGTCAATAGATCCACCGTTATCTGCAAGATATTCACGCACGCGCTGCATCATCGCCCGTGCACTATCATTAACAGAACTAGGCGGCTGACCTTCTGCCCAATTAATGATACTATCTGAATAAGCATTTTCATCAGCCTTTAGCGACCAATCGTAAATATTAGACATTTTAAATCCCCCATTATTTTCATAGTTTTTCTAACAATTTCTCGTTCTGTACACTAGAATGTGCTGCCACTGTTTTTGCTACATCATAACCACTGCACCATCCGTATTTACGCATTTTATCTCTCTTCCCTCCTTCCAATTTTATAACCTAAATTCACCAGACGCTTTTCATAACATTAGTATTAATGCTTTTTCTTCTAATGTGTAATGTAACCACCTCATCTGATGTTACTCAGTATCTTGTTTTGTTTCTTTGCTGTTGTTATATAATTATTTTTCAAATCTTGCATCTTATTGCAAAATTTACAAATACTGTTCAAAATATCCCTTGTTATGGATTTCATATAACCATTACTAAATATAATAATTTATCATCCACATAGAAAATTTCTGACTTAAACATTATCTTTTTTTATTTTTTTCAATATGTTAAATCTATCCTATCTACATTTTATACTCTATATTTTAAACAAAGAATCTCTCTCTTTTGACTATCATTTGTCTTAAAATTCTAAAAGTTAACTTCAAATTCTTTGTATGCTTCATTATGTTTTTATTCATATGCAGATACTTTTAAATGCTCTATTTTATTCAATTTATTGCTGATTATTGCTGAAATTACTTTACTCGATCAATACCAATGTTTTTTTGAACAAGCTTCTGTTCAACCTCAATGCATCATAGAGAATATATTCAATATGACAATTTCTTCACACCGTAATTGAACTGGAAATGAAATACTTTGAAGACTAAAGAAATATCACAAACCTTCATCAAATCTGAAGAATACAAATTCCTTACTTGCTTTTTACTTGAACTGAAAAAACATCCTTTCCCCCTCTATAAATGCGCACCACGACCCCCTGAATAGCTGTAAGCGCCCATTGTCCTCCCACACCTAGTGTGATCATCTACGTATGGTATTTTATTATATATAGATTTTTTTTGCAAGAACAATAAATTCATTCTAAACAGCGTCTTGCAATTATTGGTGTTCTTCTTAATTTAGAGTAATATCAAGATAAGCATTCTTTCAACTGTTTTGATAACTTATCTGCCTCATCAATCCAAACAAAAAATGCGCTCTATCAATTTAACACTTGCTGTCCCTTCAGCTATCAAAGACAATTTCTTTAAAAATTGTGCTCAATAAATAGCACGGCAATTGGACAATTCATGGTTGTTTTTCCCAATAGGATATCCACTCCTCTCATTACTGATTTTATTCTCAGTGCTCTCAGCACCTTTAACTTCTATCTTCCCTTTAAAATACACATCATTTATTAGCTACACCCTTTACACGCCCTTTACCAGCTCTAGATGGGATTGTTTTTTTCTGTTTTTGAAGTCACCGCGTTGTTTCTATATTAGAAATATTTTCTTTAGGTGATAAAGAACTCAGAACTTCCAGACTTTTTACATGCATAACACCATATATAACCTTACCATACGTGAATGAAAATCCATTCTAACAAATAAAATAACACATATTGATACAATTAATATAAATCTGTTAATAAATCCTAATATAAATCAATTAATAAAATTACAAAATGAAAGAGGAAGAAGCTATGAGTTTTGGAGATCTTATCGTATGCAGTATATTGGGATTTTTTTTCATAATCTTTTCATTGGGGCGGGATGCTTGAAATCGTTACAGTAGAATGGAAAAAAGAATATTTTAGGTGTTCTTTTCTATTCCTTCCAACATTTTCTTCATCATTTAGCACAGCCGCACTACTCAAATATGATTTTTTTGAAAACGATCTAGAAGATAAGCTGTTTTTTATATCTATCCTCATTTGCATAATGAGTTTTATGATGATAGTGGAACAATACAAAGCGATTATTGAATGCTATGCCACTCCAGATAAAGAATTCTCTGGTGCATTTATCGATAAAGACCTTGTTAATGCATTTGCCTATCTAAGGGGTGTACCAATCATCACTGGCTGTATAGCGGCAGCTTTTATATAGCTACCATTTGTAACACTGTTAATAATAGCAATATTAGTGGGAATTTGGTTACTCTTCCTCATAATTCCTTACTTATTCAAAAATTGGTTTTCGGTTTTATTAATCATCATCATAATAATTCTTTGTTTGCGTTTATTTTAATTATTAATAACCATTTATAACAAAATATTGTAGCGTTTCATATGGAATTATTGTTTATAAAAATATTCTATTTTGTTTATTGCCTCTTTTATTGTTAAAAAATTGTTCTTCCACAAATTCATTCAATTTTTCTTTTGTTTCATTATAAGAATGATAAGAAAATTGCATTACAAGTAATAAGTTTTTCTTGCATATAACATATAAGTAGCTATTTTTTATCTGTAAATATTGTTACACGATATCATATGGCTCTTCAATGAATTTACGTATATCTCTGTGCTAAGATACATCCTTTTGCTTTCCTTGCTCTTCTAACTATTTAAAAGTGTTGAATGAAATCTTAAGATAAAAAGCCAACGTCCATTTTACCGTCATTTTTTAATTCAGCTTCACAATTTTCAAAACATTCACAGCAATATTTTTTAATAATATAGATTAGGCATTGCTTCACACTTTTATTTATCGCATTCTTCAATGAGATTTCACCCCTTAATAAAGAATAAATGGTTCAAACAGACTATAAATAATATTGCATATTCACACACTTTTTTTAAGAAACATTTTTCAATGTACTTATATTCATTTTACAACAGCGCCCATAACCTGTAAATGGTATAATAGTAGAATTATTATGTATTATCATCTTTACACTCATGAAAATACAAGCTGAAACCATCATATACTTTATTGATCTCCACGTTATAATAGCTCTTGCATTTGAGAGTGTTCATAAATAACATTTTAATTCCTTTCTTTAGGTGTTTTTACCCACACATCCCTCACTTATGGCATGAAAGGAAGTAATTTTATATGAAAGGATGTATAATGAGGGAATATTATGGTATTCCAAGTTTATTATTTAATATGAAAAAATCTCTATCAGAGCTATAAACCATCTCCTTTTTTCCTGATAATCCATTTTTAACTTTACTCTTGTTTATATTATATTTTATCACGTAATAATATATACTTGTATTATTAAAAAACACACCGAAATATTTTAAAATATATCTTTTTGATTGACAATATCAGTATTTAAGCCAATCATGTTTATGCTAACAAAAGTGTTTACATGGGGGAAGATGTTATTTCAAAGATATCGCGTTAATCTTTTCAAAATAAATTTTCTTAAGCTTCGTTGAAGGTAGCTTAATGTAAATGTGATAAGCATTTCTTTATTCAAAAGTACATAATTGATCATTTGAATATATCCCCATTAACATCACATCTTAGTTTTTGAACTATGTGTTTAGAAGGAAAAAGTTTGTGCCGAAAAATATTCCATCAATCAATTGCAGCCCCTTTCCCTCCTCACGCAAAATTTATCACCAGAGTCTTCTTTTTTCTGATGTGCGTGTTCCATTGCGTGAAATTTCATTGACCGATGGTAGTGGTGAAAAACCTTTAAATTTTTACGATACTTCTGGTCCCTATACCGACAAAGATGCAATCATTGATCTTACAAAAGGTTTACCCGCAATTGGCTCATCTTGGCTCTCTAAGCGTGCTGATACTGAACCTTATCCTGCACGCTCAGTTAAACCTGAAGATAATGGATTAACCTATAATAGCTCTGCTATCCCAACATTTGAACAAAAACGACCTATTTTACGAGCTAAAAGTGGCAAAGCAATCACACAAATGGCGTATGCACGCGCAGGTATTATTACCGCCGAAATGGAATATGTTGCTATACGAGAAAATGAAGGATTAGCAGTAAAAGAACTGCAGAATGTACCATCAAATGAAACATTTGCTGGATCAATACCAGAAATTTATACTGCGGAATTTGTGCGCAATGAAATTGCTTGTGGACGCGCCATTATTCCACAAAACATTAATCATCCAGAGTGCGAACCCATGATTATTGGGCGTAATTTTCGTGTTAAAATTAATGCTAATATTGGCAATTCAGCAGTAACTTCATCTATGGAAGAAGAAGTTGATAAAATGGTTTGGGCCATTCGCTGGGGAGCAGATACAGTTATGGATCTTTCTACAGGTCGAAATATTCACAATATTCGTGAATGGATTATTCGAAATTCTCCTGTGCCCATCGGAACAGTTCCTCTTTATCAAGCTCTCGAAAAAGTACAAGGTATTGCCGAAAACTTAACATGGGATATTTTCCGTGATACCCTTATTGAGCAAGCAGAGCAAGGGGTTGATTATTTTACCATTCACGCAGGATTAAGATTACCATTTATTCCTATGACCATTGATCGTGTAACAGGTATTGTTTCACGAGGCGGTTCTATTATGGCAAAATGGTGTCTCCATCATCACAAAGAAAGCTTTCTCTATGAACATTTTGATGAAATTTGTGATATTGCAAAAACATATGATATCTCTCTTTCATTAGGAGATGGATTACGCCCTGGCTCTATTGCCGATGCCAATGATGAAGCACAATTTGCCGAACTTAAAACTTTAGGAGAATTGACAAAAATTGCTTGGGAAAAAGATGTACAGGTTATGATTGAAGGACCAGGACATGTCCCAATGCACAAAATTAAAGAAAATATGGAGCAGCAACTCAATCTCTGTCATGAAGCACCTTTTTATACTTTGGGACCTCTTACAACGGATATTGCTCCTGGTTATGACCATATTACATCAGCAATTGGTGCCGCTATGATTGGATGGTTTGGAACTGCTATGTTGTGTTATGTAACACCTAAAGAACACCTAGGACTCCCCGATAAAAATGATGTCAAAACGGGGGTCATCACTTATAAAATCGCCGCTCATGCTGCTGATCTTGCAAAAGGTTTGCCCAGAGCACAGTTGCGCGATAATGCTCTTTCACGTGCACGATTCGACTTTAGATGGCATGATCAATTCAACCTGTCGCTTGATCCAGAAACAGCTTGTACCTTTCATGATGAAACAATGCCGAAAGATGCCCATAAATTGGTGCATTTTTGTTCCATGTGTGGACCAAAATTCTGTTCTATGCGTATTTCCCATGATATTCGTGAGGCAGCCGCAATAAGAAAAACAAAAGGGGAAGGTATGATTGCCATGGCCGAAAAATATCAGAAAAATGGTGACCTTTATATGGAAATTGTTCCTCCTCAAAAAAAGAAAGTAAATAGTTGAAGAACATTCTTATCAAAGGTGCAGGTGTAGGCGGCTTAACAGCTGCCTTTATGTTACAGCAAAAAGGTGCTTCTGTTACTGTATCAGCCCCCCCTCATTCACCTATAGGAAGTGCTAGTTGGTATGCAGGAGGAATGCTCGCACCTTACTGTGAAAGGGAAAGTGCAGAACAAATTGTTGAAGATCTTGGTGTACAAGCTATACAATGGTGGCGTAAAACGCTCCCCAACCTTGTCATACAAAAAGGCACTTTAGTGGTTGCACCTACACGAGATAGAGGAGAGCTTGAACGATTTTCTGTGCGTACGCATAATCACAAAACTATAGATAATACAGAAATAGCTCATCTTGAACCAGATCTTGCTGAACGTTTTAACTGTGCGCTCTTTTATGAAAATGAAGCCCATATTGATCCTCGCAAAGCACTTATGGCTTTAAAAGAAAAGCTTCTCAACAATGGAGCCTGTTTTGTTGATGTAGAGAAGGCTGAAAAAAATTTTGATATTGTTATTGATGCGACAGGAATAGCACGTTTAGGAAAAGATAAAAATATACGGGGCGTACGCGGTGAAATGCTTCTCGTGCGCTGCACCGATATTAAAATTTCGCGCCCAATTCGTCTTCTTCACCCACGGTTTCCTCTCTACATTGTACCTCGACAAGATAATATTTTTATGATTGGTGCAACGATGATTGAAAGTGACTTTGATGGTGCAATCTCTGTAAGATCAATGATGGAACTGCTCAACGCGGCTTATACTTTACATCCTGCTTTTGCTGAAGCAGAAATTATTGAATCTGGCGTTGGTGTTCGTCCATGTTATCCTAATAACTTCCCTTCTGTGCATAAAGATGGTAACTTTATTTCTATTAATGGATTTTATAGACATGGTTTTCTGTTGTCTCCAGAAATGGCAAAACGAGCAATGAAATTGGCATTGGAATAAAACATGCAAATATTTGTTAATGGTGAAACAGTCCAAACAGAAGTTATGACTCTCGGTCTCTTGCTTGAAGAATTGGGGTATGAAGGAAATTGGCTTGCAACTGCTGTTAACGCTGAAGTTGTTCCTATAGATGCACGAAGCCAATTTGTCTTGCATGAAGGAGATAAAATTGAAATTTTAAGCCCAATGCAAGGAGGCTAAAATTATGCTGAATCTTTATGGACGACAATTCTCTTCCCGTCTTCTATTAGGTACAGCGCAATATCCTTCACCAGCAATCCTTCGTGATGCTATTCATAAATCGAATACGGAAATTGTAACTGTTTCCTTGCGCCGTGAAACTGCAGGTGGAAAACAAAGTGGACAATTTTGGAAATTTCTTCAAGAACTTGGGGTAACAGTGCTTCCTAATACTGCTGGTTGTTATACTGTTAAAGAGGCCGTAACCACAGCCCAATTAGCAAGAGATCTTTTTAAAACGGCTTGGATTAAACTCGAAATTATCGGTAATTCAGATACCTTACAGCCAAATATTTTTTCCTTAATCGAAGCTGCTCAAATTTTAAACAATGAAGGTTTCAAAATTTTTGCCTATACAACGGATGATCTCATTGTTGCTGAAAAACTTTTTGACATTGGTTGCCGTGTTATTATGCCTTGGTGTGCTCCTATTGGTTCTGCCAAAGGACCTCATAATACTGATGGATTGCGTTCTATCCGTGCTTACCTTCCTGATGCTACTCTTGTTATTGATGCCGGCATTGGACGCCCATCACATGCCGCCATTGCGATGGAACTGGGTTATGATGCAGTACTGCTTAATACCGCAGTTGCTAAAGCAGCTGATCCTGTTTTGATGGCTGAAGCATTTTCTAAAGCTGTTCAAGCAGGACGTATGGGATATAAAGCTGGCATGATCGAAGCACGCAATGTAGCAGTCCCTTCAACACCAATCATTGGAAAAGCAGTATTTTCATGAAACTGGATCCTTTTTACCTCATCGTTGATAACGCTGATTGGATTGAACGTTTGCTTCCTCTTGGCATCAAGCTCGTACAATTGCGTATGAAACATGAAAATCAACAAATAATCCGTCAACATATTAAGCGTGCAAAAAACATATGCAATAAATTGGGAGCACAATTAATTATTAATGATCATTGGGAAATAGCAATTGATGAAAAGTGTAATTTTATTCATCTGGGACAAGAAGACCTAAGCAATGCTGATCTTCACGCAATTCGTAAAAGTGGTATAAAAATTGGTCTTAGTACACATGATGAACATGAATTGGATATCGCACTCTCTGCTAATCCTGAGTATATTGCACTTGGTCCTATTTATCCGACAATCTTAAAAAAAATGAAATGGATGCCGCAAGGACTAGAAAAAATCAAACAATGGAGAAAGCGGATTGGTGCTTTACCTTTGGTGGGTATTGGTGGTTTAACACCAGAACGCGCAGTGGGTGTTTTAAAAGCAGGAGCAAATAGTGCTGCTGTTGTGACTGATATTATCCTCCATAAAAAACCTGAAGAGCGTGTACAACAGTGGATAAAAGTGACACAAACATGGCGTTGATACCTTCTATTCTTATTGTTGCGGGCACTGATCCAACAGGAGGTGCTGGTATTGTTCGTGATATAGAAACCTCTGCACATTTTCAAATAAAAGCAAATTTAGCAATTACTTGTGTTAACGTACAAGATGATAATCGCGTTGTCGAAATCATTCCAATGTGTGGAGACCTCGTCGCTGCACAAATGCGTGCTGCCCTAGAAGCAAATCCAATAAGCGCAATAAAAATCGGTATGACGGGGACAAAAGAAATTATAGCAGCAATCTGTAACGTACTCAAAGACTATCCCCATGTTCCAGTTATTTTGGACCCTGTACTTGTCGCTTCATCAGGAGGAAAACTAACAACGGAAACAATCATCGACACTATGATCGATAAACTGCTTCCTCATGTTGATCTTTTAACACCGAATAGAGAAGAACTCGCTCTTCTTAGCAAAAGTCCATTGGCATCTCATGATACGCAAGCAATACAACAAGCAAAAAAACTTTTGTCATTGGGAGCTCGCTCTATTTTAGTAAAAGGGGGACATGCAGAGGGGCCTCTTGCAATTGATAGCTTCATTGACAAAACTGAAGTCATAAATATCTCTACTCCACGTTTAAAAGGAACAATGCGAGGAACAGGTTGCATTCTCTCAAGCACTATTGCAGCGCATTTAGCATTAAATGAACCTCTCATTTCAGCTGTAAAAAAAGCAAAAGAATATATCTACACATTGCTTTTAACCCATTGTGAAAACTGTTTGTAATATCTTATTATTTTTTCATATAATAAGTAATATTTATATATTTCAATTAATATATTTAATATTTTTAATAAAAGTTATTAAAAATATATAATAATTATAATAATAAAAAATTTATACTTAATTTTTATAAATAAAATACTACAAAATTCACTTTTATTAATTATTAAATATAGAATATAATGATAAAAATATTATCATCTCACTTGCATTCAGTGAAAAATTCTTTTATTATGAATGAGTTTAGTCTGTTTAAAAAGCTGAAATAGCGTAATTTAAACAAATTGTACATTTAGAAATGTATATAATCGCGAACACTCGCATTTTACGATTTGCCTTTTTTGTGAAAAGAGAGAATTTTATCAGCGTTCTTATACATTAATGGCTAGCGAATACATTTAATAAAACTTGAAGGATAATTTTGTTTGATCTATAATCGCTAGATCATTAGAAAAAGTAAAATGTTAAATCAAACGCCGTGCTCAATTTCCTATGAAGAACTCTTAAACTTTTATAAAGAAAGTGGTGCGGATTGTGTCGTGACAGATTTACCTGTTGATCGTCTTAAGCAGTTTGCTTCTTCCGAGAAAAAATTAACGCCTGTTGTTAACATTTCTGATAATCAACACCCCTCCCCAAGCGTAAAATTAGATAATCATCGACGGCATAACTCTAGTCCTATACAAAACGAATCCGCTGCTATAGAGAGTGCAAAAAGTGCAAAGACACTTGAAGAACTAAAGTCTGCTCTCCTTGCATTTAATGGCTGTTCATTAAAATTGACAGCAAAAAATACCTGTTTTTCAGATGGAACAGCAGGAAGCCCCCTGATGCTTATAGGCGAAGCACCAGGACGAGACGAGGATATACAAGGAATTCCTTTTGTGGGAAAAGCCGGGATGTTGCTTAATAAAATCCTCGCATCAATTGGCTTAACAAGAAATAATGTTTACATTGCCAACACTATTCCTTGGCGTCCACCAGGAAATCGTACACCAACACCAAGAGAAGTTGCCTTGTGCCGCCCTTTTATTGAACGACACATTTATTTAGCGCGTCCTCGTGTTCTTATAGCACTAGGAGGCGTTGCTGCACAGTTTCTTACTGGATCTCAAAATGGGATTATCCGAACAAGAGGGAAATGGCATATCTATGAAAGCGAGGATAATATAAAAATACCTGTTATGCCAACTTTCCACCCAGCTTACCTTCTTAGAACCCCTAGTCAAAAGAAGCTTACATGGATAGACTTTTTAGAAGTAAAAAATCGCCTCGACAGCCTTTTGTAATTCTTTAATCCTATATTGCTTCTAAAATTAACACACCCTTCTTTAACTCTTAAAATACAAATGGGAAAAAACTATGAAACAGCCAATAACATCTATTTATCGTTTGGAAGATTACCAACCAACTCCTTACGCTATCCCTAAAACACACCTTTCCTTCCAATTGGCACCAACAAAAACCTATGTTACAGCCATATTGTTTATTGAGCCCCGTCACGATACAAAAGAATTAACACCTCTCGTTCTTTCTGGTGATGATCTTACTTTAATTTCCGTTTCTATTAATGATGAGATATTAGCCCCAAACACTTATAAAGTGACGCCTTCACGTTTAGAAATTACAACGCCACCAACGGTTCCTTTTACATTGAAATTGGTTACAGAACTGAATCCTGAAAGCAACCGCCAACTTATGGGGCTTTACCTTTCAAATGGTGTTTATTGCTCACAATGCGAATCGGAAGGTTTTCGTCGTATTACTTATTTTTACGACCGCCCAGATGTTCTTTCTACCTATAGAGTGAAAATTGAAGCAGATTCCCAAACAATCCCAATCTTGCTTTCAAATGGTAATCTAGTGGAAACAGGAACTTTAGAAAATAATCGCCATTTTGCCATTTGGGAAGATCCTTATCCCAAACCATCTTATCTCTTTGCTTTAGTAGGTGGAGATCTTGATAAGTTAGAAGACCATTTTACAACTGTATCTGGACGACGTATCGAGCTTGGTATCTATGTAGAAAAAGGAAAAACCGAACGCGCAACCTATGCAATGGATGCTCTTAAACGTTCCATGCGTTGGGATGAACAATGTTTCGGACGCGAATATGATCTTGATATTTTCAATATTGTCGCTGTGTCCGACTTTAACATGGGAGCAATGGAAAACAAAGGCCTTAACGTTTTTAATGATAAATATGTTCTTGTCGATCCTGAAACAGCAACCGATCAGGATTATAGAAATGTTGAACGTGTCATTGCACATGAATATTTCCATAATTGGAGCGGTAATCGTGTTACCTGTCGCGATTGGTTTCAACTCTGTTTAAAAGAAGGATTCACTGTTTATCGTGATCAGGAATTTTCATCAGATCAAAATGTACGCAGCCTACAGCGAATTGAAAATGTAAAAGCATTAAAAGCGACGCAATTTGCAGAAGATGCAGGACCTCTTGCGCATCCTGTACGTCCTCGTCAATATAGCCAAATTAATAATTTTTACACCACAACTGTTTATGAAAAAGGTGCTGAAATTGTTCGCATGATACGGACTATTTTAGGTCCTACTCTTTTTCGTAAAGGCACTGATCTTTATTTTCAACGTCATGATGGACAAGCTTGTACAATTGAAGATTTTATTACCTGTTTTGCTGAAGTGTCTGGTCAAGACTTCTCCCAATTCATGCTATGGTATGAACAGGCAGGAACACCCAATGTAGAAATCGATAGTCATTATAGCGATGGTGTTTTAACAATTCATGCAAAGCAACATATTCCCGCAACTCCACAACAAAATACAAAAAAGCCCATGCTTATCCCTATTGTATTTGGCTTGTTAGGACCTAACGGAGAAAAACTCACCTATGAAGCGGATACAGATATTCAATCAGATGTTATGCTTTTATCCAAGGAAAGCCAAACGTTTACATTAAAAGGACTGCGTGAAAAACCCGTTTTATCACTGCTGCGAGACTTTTCAGCACCAATCATTCTACACACGCCATTCAATGAAAGAGAACTTATTTTTCTTGCACAACATGATGACAATCACATCAATCGCTGGCAATCTCTTAATCATTTAATGACGCAAGCTTTGATTCAAAGCATTCAAGATAAAACACAAGAAAAAGCAACACTCCCTTCTGCTTTGCTAAAGCTGATTGAAACGATCATAATAGATGAAACCTTAGAGCCTGAATTTCGTGCCTTCTGTTTAAATTTACCTAGTGAAGTTGAGCTTGCTCATACAATTGGTAAAAATATTGACCCAGATCGTATTCATTGTGTCCGCAATCAGTTTTTAGTTTCACTTGCACAAACCCATCAAGAGCTCTTAACAAAATTCTATGAACAAATGCAAACCCAAGAGCCCTATTCACCAAACACTGCACAAGCTGGAAAGCGAGCATTAAAGAATATCATACTGGATTATCTTTCCATTGCTGAAGCCAATCCAAATCGTGCTGCTATACAATATGCAACAGCTGATAATATGACTGACCGTATGGCGAGTATCGCTGTTCTCGTGAAGCGTTTTAATGAAAGTGCGCAGGCACAAAATGCCTTAAATGATTTTGAAAACCGTTATCAGCATGACCCTTTGGTCATGGATAAATGGTTTTCTATTCAAGCAATGGTTGCTGGCACATCAACACTCGAGAATGTTCAAAAGCTCATGCAACATCCGCTGTTTTCACAAGATAATCCTAATCGTGTACGTTCTCTAATCGGTGTTTTTGCCTCTAACAATCTCACGGGCTTTAACAGGATGGATGGAGCGTCTTATCATTTTCTTTGCCAAGTCATTTTGGAAATTGACAAAAAAAATCCACAGCTTGCTTCACGATTATTAACAATGATGCGCTCTTGGCGACAATTAGAACCTATTCGACAACAAAAACTTGAAACTGAATTAAAAATGATTGCTGTTGCGCCAAAATTATCAAGCGATGTTGCTGATATCATTAATCGTCTGCTTACTTGAAACAAAAAATTATTTTAAATCAATATGCTATAATATTTTTTAAAATAAATTCTATAAACTATTCGATCATCATTAAATCTATAAACAGGTAATCTAAGCCTGTTTATAGATCACGTTTAAAGTGCTTTTTTCTTTTCATATTCCAAAATCATAAAAGTAAAATTATTTTTTTAAAAAAAAGACTGGACAGAAGACTCCTGTTTTGATTCATTGCACTCGATGGGGTTACTATGAATATCGAAGCAGTTTTTAAATCACATTATTCCAGAATTAAAGGAACGCGAGATGGCTAAATTGGACGCATATAATGCGCCAAGGGAGGTGTATGCTGATTCAAAATCAAGCGCTCAAAGTCGCAAGGAGCGAACAGAGCGTACCAATCTGTTTTCTGGTCCTGCCTATCAAAAACTTCTTTTTATTGAACCTTGGCTGCGACGTTCACTCCCATTTGTAATTCTTGCTTTTCTTGTTACGCTAGCAGCGATCCGTTTCCTATCAATCTATGATTGGCGCAACACAATTGATAAAAACACGCATTCTACCATCACTCTCTTAGCTTCTCATATTACCAATACGATTGACCGTGACTTACTTGCAGCCACTCGACAAGGAAAAACTGCTGCTCTTTCTCATAATCATTTACAAAATATCCTGACTAATTTTCGTAACAAAGGTCTTATAAAAACCAGCGCTGTTATTGCTATTGTCGATCAAAAAGGCAATGTCCTGGCTTCATCAAGTTCCGAGATTGTTTTAGGAAAGCCCTTACAGGATTTTACCTCTGAAAGCATTGCTTTACAAGCTCTAGGAAAACATGCTGGAATCATGAAAATTACAATAGGAAAAGATATTCCTGCTCTCGCTTCCTTTCAGCAAACAGAAAATGGACAATATGGGGTATTCATCAGTGAAAAAATGCAACATATTTACATGGAATGGCGGAAAGCTCTCTCGTTAAATATAACCATGTTTATTGGAACTAGTGGCGTTATCCTTGCTCTTCTTTATGCTTATTACAACCAAATTGTACGAGCACGCAAAACAGATCTTGTTTCAGAAAAAATTCAAAACCGTATTGACATGGCAATGATGCGTGGACGCTGTGGACTATGGGATTGGAATATGGCAAGTGGACGCGTCTACTGGTCACGAGCAATGTACGAAATGCTCGGCTATGTCCCTCAAGATGCACTGCTCTCAATTTCCCAAATTAGCGCCATTATCAATCCAAATGATGCGAATTTTTTTGATCTTGCTCAAGAATTAATGAGCGGTAAAAAAAAGCATATCGATATTAACGTTCCTATGCGTCATGCTGATGGTCATTATGTATGGATGCGCATTCGTGCCGAAGTTACTGAAGAAGAAGAACCCCATTTGGTTGGTATTTCCTTCGATATTAGTGAACAGCAACAATTGGCTGAACAAACGGCGCAAGCCGACCTTCGTATCCGTGATGCGATTGAAAACATTTCAGAATCTTTCGTCTTGTGGGATGCTGAAGGACGTTTAGTCATGTCCAACAGCAAATTTTGCGAATATGCCGCTATTCCTAAACAAATTCTACAATCTGGTATCCAACGTGCAACTGTCGAAGCCATGACCCGCCCTGCTCTCAGTGAATATCCCCTTAAAGATGATGGTACGGGTAACTTAACCAGTATTCGCCAAACTGCAGATGGTTTTTGGCTCAAAATTAATGAACGTCGAACCCAAGACGGAGGACTGGTTTGTATTGGTACTGACATTTCTGAGCTTAAACAACAACAGGAAAAATTTGAAGACAGCGAAAGGCGGCTTTTTTCTTTCATTCAAGAACTCAAACGCACACGAGGGAGTGCTCAACAACGTGCAACAGAAGTTGAAAAACTTAATAAAAGTCTGAAAGCAGAAAAAGAGCGCGCCGAAAGTGCTAACAAGGCTAAATCAGAATTTTTAGCTAATATGTCTCATGAATTGCGCACACCTCTGAATGCTATTCTCGGTTTTTCAGATATCATGTTACAATCGACTTTTGGCCCTCTTGGTTCACAACGCTACAAAGAATATATGCATGATATTTACAATTCAGGGACCCATCTTCTTACCCTTATCAATGATATCCTTGATATGTCAAAAATCGAAGCTGGAAGATTTACGCTTGATTGTAAAAACACCGATCTCGAACCCATTATTAGTGAAGCAGTCCGAACATTAACACCTCAAGCTCAAGAAAAAGATATTGCCGTTACAACAAACATTACTCCAAAGCTTCATGCTGAAGTGGATGGTCGTGCAATGAAACAGATTTTCCTAAATCTCATCTCTAATGCCGTTAAATTTACGCCTTCTGGCGGAAATATTGATGTCTGCGCTTTCAAGAAAAAAAATAATCTTATTTTTAAAATTACAGATACAGGTGTTGGTATTCCCCAATCAGCAATTAAAAAACTTGGGCAACCTTTTGAACAAGTTGAAAATCAGCTTACTAAATCTCATACAGGATCAGGTCTTGGATTAGCTATTTCACGCTCTCTTTTAGAACTCCATAAAGGAAAACTTGAAATTACTTCAAAAGAAATGAAAGGAACAACAGTAACGATTATAATGCCCATAACACAACGTTAAATTTGTTTTTAATTTCCCCCATGTTGTTCTCGTTGTAGCAAAATCTGTTTCCGTTTGTCCCCCCAACGATACCCTGAAATACAACCATTTTTACGCACAACACGATGACAAGGAATGATAAGAGCCAATTCATTACGTGCACACGCATTAGCAACAGCACGAAAAGCATTTGGCATACCAATACGGCATGCCAATATCTCATAGGAAATTGTTTCACCACATGGTATATTGCATAGTGCCGCCCATACTTGTCGTTGGAAAAATGTACCATTTATATCCAAGGAAAAATTATATTTTTTTACCAACTTAGGCGTTTCTATCATGGCTATAATATGGGCAACGTCTCTCTTAAATGTATTGTCGCCCACAACTTGTCGTGCATCACCAAAGCGTACCCTGAAATCTTGTAATAATTGTTCTGTAGTATCTCCTAACGCTATATGACAAATCCCTTTTTTAGACTTAGCCACCAAAAGCTTTCCTATTGATATATCTTCTAAACAAAATATTCTCGTTTGAGAAATGTTCAACATTTTACTTTTCTTTATATTTTAAAAAGTTTTGAATATCATACATAAAGTAAAGGGAGAGTATTTTTACCACTATTTTATAAAACCAAACAAGATCGTCCTGAAATTATCTCCTTAGTCATTGTATTAAAATACACTCTCACCACTCTATGGAATGGAATAAAATCATACATAAATTGACTTTCTTTCTAGCCTAAAGAACAAAGATTTCAACCATAGCCAATCTATCAACAATCCAACTTCTTGTTTAATATATCCCAGCCGCAACCATTTCATAGGGGTCACTTCATAAGCTCTACAGACAAATTCTGTACCTGAGTTTGATAATGCATTGATTTATAATGATAATATAGCGTTATTCATATTGAATTAGACCCTCGAATAACGTAAGATTCTCTCATTTCAAATCTGTATATCTTGAATCAATCAAAATCACTTGCTTGCACACCACAAGCGGGGCTGACGTGTGGGTAAAAACTATAGAAGAAAGGATTAAAAAATGGTTCTTATGAATCGGCTTAATGCAAGATCTGTCGCAACATTGGGGGCTGGCAAATATAATGATGGTGCTG
>NZ_JBHILR010000036.1:0-1901 GCF_042193415.1 Bartonella sp. TT121SHDZB
GTTCAAAAATTAACGCAAGGCTTGCTATGGTCTTTGGCATTTTTAAAAGATGCGATTGTAAGCTTTCTGAGTGAGTATCCCCTGTAAGTTTTCTAAAAGGAAAAACAAAAAAGAAATAACACTAATCATTGCAGATTTTCATAATGAAAGAAATTTTTTAGTTTTTCTATTTGTGATGAAAATGTATTTCAAACAATAATAAATATATTTTCAATTAATTTAAGTGATCCACAATTACATTTCAAATACGAATTTTTCATATACAAAGATGACTTTAAACTTAGCTAAATATTGCTATGAAGAATACAAACAGAACTAAGAAAATGAGAAATGAAGTTTTTTTGATTGAATGGAAAAAGAAACCAGCAGCGATATCTCATTTGACAGTTTTTCCCTTCAAAAAAGCTATATAAACGAGAGATTTTCATTTAACCATTACTTTTAAAGATGTGTGAATAAACTAATGTAAAAAGCTTTGTTATGAGTATTTTATTGAGTTAGAAATCTATACCAATAGCTTTGGCTTGCATCTTTTCGTAGAGCTTGCGCATAATCGTCATATTTTCTTTACGCACATCAATAATTGATTTTTCAATTGACGTTAAACGAGATTTATCTAAGTTTCCTAACCGTGCATAATGGGATGCTATTGCTTGACGTGCTTCATCGTAAGGCAATCCGCCTTTACGATTTTTGGGTAAACTATGAACTTCATTTACTGTCTTATATTGCGCAGGATTACTAACAAGGATTATGTGCTTCTTAATAATATCTATTTCCATTAATGCTGTTTTAAGACTACTAATCATAGCCTTACTATTGGCATATCTTAGCAGATCATTTTCTACAAGACTACGCTCCGTATCAATAAGTAATGACAAATCACCGCTTTTCTCAATGTTACGAAGATAACTACACAAATCATTGCGCACATCATGTAGTTTTTTGGTCATCAATGCTTCATCAAGACTTTTTACATAGTTATTTTCGCGAACAAAAATACGTTCTAACTCCTCAAATTCTTTAGAAATGATGACCTCCTATGATAACATCTTTATCTAACCAATCGGGACCATATTCTTTATCGGCATCTTTAGTAGAAAATCCCATGTCACGAATAAATTGTGCTCCATGCCGCTTTTTAAGAAACAGAAGTGTATGTGCTGGAGGTTCAGTCATTGCTAACCATTCCCACGCCGCTTTGCTATCATTAGCACGGTCCGCTGCTTCTGATTCAGCAGTATAAATGCAGTTTTGATCTAACCCGCCTGCTCGTAACTCCTCACGTTCAGCATCAGTCATATAACTTTTGGGTAATGTCTTTTGCATAGGAAATTCCTTTCTGTAATCTGTCTTGAAATATTAATCTAATGGTTAAATCTGATCAATCAAATTTCCTATGAATTTTTCAATTTGTTGTTTGGAAATGAAATAAGATATCTGTTTTTATCTTTGATCATTTTGATTGTTTGTATCAAAGAAACTTATCGTTTTTTCTGATACTTATACACTTAATTGACGTTCTTTATTGAACATGACAAAATTTTACCCATATTTACGAGTTTCTCCTGATGACAAGATACAGAAAATCAAAAACTTGGATTGTTAGAATATGCTAACAAAAATGCTTTTGCTTCACTCCATATTGAAGATAAACTATAAATAGAAGGAAAGCTTGGTGCTTTAATCGAAAGAACAGAGCAGGGGATTGTTATTGACACCTGAGTTTTTTGTATAACCGATTTTCTCTTGATGTTTTAGAAATTCTTAAAGATGTTAGTGAGTATAATTTATAAAGTACGCCAATTTATTAAGGGGATAAAACCTATCATCATGAGCAGGGCAACGGGCTGTTCCATAACGCCCATGCCAAGTACCACGCAAGGCACGTGTGATACCCT
>NZ_JBHILR010000037.1:0-1688 GCF_042193415.1 Bartonella sp. TT121SHDZB
ACAGAATGAATGATAAAATCCACAACCTCAACGGGTGTATAAACAATCCCAAGCCTATCCGTGGTTTTCTTAAATGCTTTAGTAAAAAAATCCTCATATAGTTTGATAATAAGGTTCTGTCTTGCTTGGGGGGAGGTAATTCCAGAGGCACGGAATTTTACGCTGTCATAAAACTCTTGTAATTCTTGAGATACCTCTTCAATATTGGTTTTATCGAGTTCTGTTAAGATTTTTTCCATTGCTTGCGAAATGGCATTGTTTTGCACAAATTCATTGCCCTCAAACAAAGCTTCAAACACGGGACGCGTCACAAGATGTTGTCCTAACATCTCAAGCGCTTCCTCTTGTTTGATATCACTGTTTAAGTTGTTTTTGAGTTCTTTATAAAAACTCTCAAAAGCATGAAAGGCTTCACTGTTTTCATCAGCAAGCAGGTTTTGAAGATGTGTAATATGGTTTTGAGCAATTTCAGCAACATTGCCAGCCCATATGCCCCAGTAATCGGCAAGGGTAAATTTCTTAGCCAAAAGGGTTTTAAGGGCATTGGGAAACTCTTTATAAAAAGGTAATCTTCCTGTTACGCTATGAATATAGCGTTGTGGTTCATAAGCTGCTTTTCCAATCTCAAGCCCCGCGCTTTCTGGTTTCTCATAAACATGGATTTTATCTTCAACCGTGGTCATACTCTTTAAGGCAACAATCTCTAAAGTATGACTTACGTCTTGATCTAAAATCATCTGGTTAAGGGTTACTTCAAAGTTTTCATCATGGGAAAGCAAAGCATTGATCACTTGCCAAACAACACTGTATCTCTTGTTGTATTTTAAAGCCTCTTCAGCAGAAATCCCAGCAGGAACCCCAACGGGTAGAATGATGTAGCCTCTCTTCTTGCCCTTGGCACGACGCATAATACGCCCCACCGCCTGTATCACATCCACTTGGCTTTTGCGCGGGTGTAAAAACATGATCGCATCAAGAGCAGGAACATCTACTCCTTCAGAAAGACATCTTACATTGGTGAGCACACGGCAAGTATTTTCCCCCGCATCTTCCTTTAACCAATCAAGAGCTTCATTGCGCTTCTTGGCACTTTGTGTTCCATCAATATGCGCAAAGCTACACTGAAGAGGCGGTGTCTCTTTATAAAGCTTATGAAGATCAGACAATTCTTTCTGTATTTCTGGAGAATTGAATGTATCACGGATACGTTCAGAAGTTTTAATGTCTCTACAAAAAGCCAAAGCCCGTCGCATAGGGTTAGGATCATCACTCAAATCAACCTTTAGATCTATTTTGGCAAGGGCTTGATAACAGCCTATGATCTTGGTTTTATCATCAAGAGTAAGTTCATAATTCTCATCGGTCATCAGATGTTGAATGGATTCACTCACTTCCTCTTCATTAACACCCAAGATAATAATCTTATAAGGAACTAAGAGTTCATTTTTAACGGCTTTTGAGAATGTATAGGTGTAAAGATTTTTTCCATAGAGGGCTTCATCATCCATAGACGCTAAAATGCCATTCATTTCATGGGCTTGTTTTTTAGCACTATCAGCAAAGATCTTGGGCGTTGCTGTCATGTAGAGACGTTTTTTACCCCGAATGATGCTGTTATCATGAACCTTGATAAATTCAGATTCATGCTTGTCTGTTCCCAACACAACACCCGTTGTTCTATGTGCTTC
>NZ_JBHILR010000089.1:0-530 GCF_042193415.1 Bartonella sp. TT121SHDZB
TTATCTAATATGGGATAGGGTGTGTTTTTTGCATTATCATTTTCGTTTTTTTGCTTTGTTGAATAAGGAGGATTACCAAAGATAACTTCAATATTGAGATTTTTCTGATGCTCTAAATATTCACTGTTTTCTTTGAATAATTTTTGCAGCAGGTTCTTCTCTTCAAGCATGCGGAAAGTATCGGTCAAACCAATATGTTTGAAAGGAATGTACTCACCTTTCATGATACTATGATAAGTCGATTCAATGTTAATCGCTGCTATGTAATAAGCCAGTAAAACAATCTCATTGGCATGGATATCATGACGGAATTTGTATTCCATATCCTCTGGTTTGATGAGTTTTGATTGTAAAAGCCGTGTGATAAAGGTACCCGTTCCAGTGAAAGGGTCAAGAATAGAAACACCCCGTGACCCCAAGCTTTTTCCAAACTCATTACGCAAGACATCATCAACAGAATGAATGATAAAATCCACAACCTCAACGGGTGTATAAACAATCCCAAGCCTATCCGTGGTTTTCTTAAATGC
>NZ_JBHILR010000090.1:0-522 GCF_042193415.1 Bartonella sp. TT121SHDZB
TATGACTCTTATTGAGAAAGAATGAGAGAGAAGAGAGAGAAAGTTATCCACAGATCATGGGGTTATGCACCCCATATATTAAGATTGACCAGTGACATAAGCCGCCCATTTATCCATATAAACACGGCGCTGTTCTAGATAATCAGTCCGACGATAGGCACGCTCTACTTTACCTCCTACTGTATGACTTAGAATGGTTTCAGCGACCTCATAGGGGGCATCGGTTGTCTCAGCGAGCCAATTGCGTAAACTAGAGCGAAAACCATGGGGGCAGGCATCAATCTTATTCTCTCTCATATACTTTGCCATACAACTATCAGCAAGGGGACCGCGACCGGTAGCAGAAAAAAAGAAATCATTGCGAGAGAACAAGCGCGCTTGTTTTAAGATTTCTAATGCCTCTGATGATAAGGGCACACGAAATTCTGTTGTAGCATCACGCAAACCTTTCATATTTTCAGCAGGGATAGTCCAGATATCTCCATCAACTTGATCTTTATGAATATGACACAAAGGATTGGT
>NZ_JBHILR010000091.1:0-272 GCF_042193415.1 Bartonella sp. TT121SHDZB
TGCCGCTGGCGCTGGGCGCCATCTTCGTGCTGCTGGTGCTGACCTTCCGCTCGCCCAGGCAGGCGCTGCTGGTCATTGCCAACATCCCGTTCGCGCTGGTGGGCGGCATGGCGGCGCTGAGTGCGGCGGGCGAGTACCTGTCGGTGCCTGCCTCGGTGGGCTTCATCGCGCTGTGGGGCATTGCGGTGCTCAACGGCGTGGTGCTCGTCAGCACGATCCGCAGTCTGCGCGAGCAAGGCATGTCGGTGGAGGAATCCGTGCGGCTGGGCTCG
>NZ_JBHILR010000091.1:293-521 GCF_042193415.1 Bartonella sp. TT121SHDZB
GTGCCGCTGCTGCGGGCCAGCGGGCCGGGCTCGGAGATCCAGCGGCCGCTGGCCATCGTGGTGGCGGGCGGGCTGGTCAGCTCCACGGCGCTGACCCTGCTTCTGCTGCCTTTGCTGTTCGAACGCTTCGGCCTGCCGCGGCGTAAGCGGGAGGCCCGGTCATGAGCACCACCCACACCACCACCACCTCTCCCCACTGCAGGGCGCAAGGCCTTGCCGGACTCTCTT
>NZ_JBHILR010000006.1:0-136914 GCF_042193415.1 Bartonella sp. TT121SHDZB
CCGTTCTTAAAGACTAGCCTGCAATCTATTCATTAAAAGGCTTTTCATTTCATAAGATATAGCGTTTTGAATTTCATGACCTTTATTTCCTACCTCGGTAAAAAAATACCGTGGTTATAAAATCAATCTTGTCTTTAAATCCTTTGTGCAATCTTTATGAATTAAACCTATAAGCTTATGACAGGTTCAAACAGTTAATTTCTTTAATGCTATTTTAGAGGTTTTTCCCAATTTTGGGAAAAATTATATGATCTCTGTTTTCTATAAATGCGTATCTTTTGGTACAATTTATCTTATAACAGTTTCAAACGATTACCCTCTTATAGGTAATAAGATATTGCTATAGCATTTTTAGATTTTACGCTTCTCAATTTTGAAAACTGTAATTTTATGTTTTTATCATGTGATTAACAAACCAATTATTAAAACAAGATGTGTTCTTTAAACGTATGTTATCGATAATTCCAAACGACTAAATTTTTAAACAATGCGATTTTGAGTGATAAAAACGTATCATAAAATTTATGAACTGTTATGAATGATAGCTGCTTTTCATTTCATTTGAATGCACCCATGCGTTATAATATTTACATCATGATTTGCTTTTTATGGTCTATTCATACATGGCAATCTTATATAAAAAATGGTCAAATGAATCACGTATAAAAATGTGGATTCATATAAAATAATTACAATCAACCTATTGACTTTATTGTGTTTTTTATGATAGTATGTCGCTTCATTTAGGTTGTATTCCCGTTTCAGAACTTACTCTAACAGATGTATGTAGTATGCTCGCTCTAATCTAGCATATAAAAATAAACTAAAGTTCGTCACTGGTTATGATCTTGTCCTATTTCTGAGATTAATTGAATACTTTATCACTTAAACGTAAAATGATAGCCGTGATATAAGATTTTATGTAATAAGTAGTTATAAAATCGATACATACTATTAATTAGCCTTTTAGAATATAAAACTTTTTTAAAGCCTTATAATACAAAATGATACCAATAAAAAATAGACGAGATTAAGAGAAATAAAATAAAGGCCCCGTTAAACGAGGCCTTAATATCTTTTTGTGCTTATAATTTCTTGTGCTTATAATTTCATTTTTACGAAATTAGAATTTGTAAGCGACACCTACACGAAAGTCATTGGTTTTGTAGTTGAATTCACGTGTATCGTTTGCGAATTTCTTTTTACCAAAATCGGAGTAACGGTATTCTGCACGTAAAAGAACGTTGTCTGTCATTGCAAAGTCAACTCCACCACCAATAGTGAAACCAACCATTGTCTTCGTATCATCAACCCAAGTACCACCAGTCAAATCTACATTTTGCTTAACTGGTAGGTTTTCAACCACATCAGCTTTCTGCTCAACTTTAACTCTCTCTCCTTTTCCTGTAACTGATTGAATGCCCTGTACCTGCGCATAGGCAATACCACCAGCAACATAAAGCATAATACGATCAACAGCAGCAAAACCGATACGAACGCGTGTAGCGCCAGACCATTTTTCTTTGTAAGTGTGCTTTTCCGCTACCTTGTCACCTATTTCAAACCGTTGCTGATCTTTTAATTCAACCTTAGCTTTTTCAAGGGAAGCATTAAAATCTGCTGCATTTTTTTCAGTAAGAGTCAATTCACGAACTGTTTTTGATTCTTCACGGCCCGCCCAAACTGCATCGGTTTCAACACCTAGAATGAGACCATTTCCAAGGTCTACATTAGACCCTGCATAAATACCACCCATGAAACCAGAAGGACTAGGTGTGTTATCTTTTTTGAAAAGCTCTTTGTCTGCTCCTGGAATAGTTACTTTAGTTTTACTCGAAAAGTTACCAACTTGACCACCAAGATAAAAGCCTGTCCAAGAAAACGAAGAGGCTGCTGCGATAACTGCTGGGGCTGTTTCACGAGGGATCACCACGTCAGCAGCTTGTGCTGCAGAAGCTGAAATTAAAGCGGCAATAGAAGTTGCTATTAAAGATTTTGTATTCATAATTTTGCTCCTAAATTAACTATAAAATGACCTTACAAGATTATAGATAGAAAAGCTGTAGTAAAAATGTCACAGTCGTACAAATAAAAGCCCAGAAAACAGCGCTTTTGTAAAAGTCAATATCTTTTGGAAATTTAATTTTTTATTAATACTTTTTATTCATAATTGCACTTTTAATGAAATTAGAACTTGTAAGCGATACCTACGTGAAAGTCATTGGTTGTGTAGCCTAGTTTAAGGTAATACTTTTTATATTCCTTCTTACCAAAGTCTGAGTAACGGTACTCCGCACGAAGCAGAACATGATCTGTCATCGCGAAATCTATACCACCACCAAGGGTGAAACCCTCCATCGTTTTTATTTTATCAAATACTGTAGCAGAAACTTCTTTACTTGGCTTACCCATTTGCCAATTTTGTTTGTTCCTGAAACTTTACCAACACCCTGTATTTGCGCATAAGCAATACCATCAGCCACATAAGGCATAATACTGTCAGCGACGGAAAAACCAACACGAACCCGTGTTGCACCAGACCATTTTCTTTGAAACCAATGCAATACACTGCTGTGTCAACCTTTTGAAACTTTTCATTTTCATCCAATGTGACACCAGCATCTTTAAATTCATCATTAAAATCATCAAATTCATCAATCGCAAGAATCTTTGAGACCGTCTTCGTCTCTCCTCAGTCTGCCCAGACTGCATCGGTTTCAACACTTAGAATGAGGACATTTCAAAGATATACGTTGGAACCTAAAATAAATACCACCTATGAAACCTGAAGGCTTAGGTAGTGCATCTTTATCTGAAGTTTTTTTCTTTTGTCTCTAAATCAAATACATAAACTTTGACTTGAAAAGTTGCCAACTTGACCACCAAGATAAAAACATGTCTAAAAAAACGAAAGAGCTATGATAACTGTTGGAGCTTTTTTACGAGGAATGACAATATCAGCAGCTTGTGCCGCAGAAGCTGTAGTCATAGCGATAACAAACGTTGTTACTGAAGATTTTATATTCGTAAACTTTGCTCCTCATTTATTTACGAGCACAGTATTATACGACTACAAAAAAAAACGCTGTAGTAAAATGATACAATCATAGGAAACGAAAGCTGACGCAAGATAAAGTCATTTCATAACTTCACGTTTCACAAGAAATTGTAAGTTATGAATACGTATAATTCATTGATTTTACCGCGTAATTATTGCCTGTCGTTTATAAAAATCTTTTTAAGGCAATCTGAAGAATATATTTTACACCGCCAATAAATATGGGATGTGTGATAATATAACAATAGAAAAATAACAGAGGCTCCGTCTTTGACAGAGCCTCATGATGTTTCATTTTGTCTTCATCATTTCATTTTTACGAAATTAGAATTTGTAAGCAACACCTACACGGAAATCATTGGTTTTGTAAGCTATTTTATCCCCGTCCTTTACAAATGCTTTTTTACCAAAGTCTGAGTAACGGTATTCTGCACGCAACAGAACATTGTCTGTCATTGCAAAGTCAATACCACCACCTACAGTGAAACCAACCATCGTTTTCGTTTCATCAAACACTTTAGCAGAAGCGATTTCGGCACCATCAGCTCCTTCCGCCTTAAGAGAATCGACTATCTGCAGCTGCGTATAAGCAATACCACCAGCAACATAAGGCATAATGCGATCAACGGCTGCAAAACCAACACGAACGCGTGTTGCACCAGACCATTTTTCTTTTAAAGAGGTGCTATCTACACGTTTGTCAGTCGCCGCGATACCAGCAATAGTTTTTCCTGTAGCAGGTGTAGCTTTCGCTGCTATAAGCTCATCTTTGAAAGCATCAAGGCCAATTGCTCCAATGACTGCTGAATGCGCTTTTGAATCTTCGCGGTCAGCCCAGACGGCATCAGTTTCAACACCTAGAATGAGGCCATTTCCAAGATCCACGTTAGAACCTACATAAATACCCCCCATGAAACCAGAAGGCTTAGGTGTCCAGTCTTTATCTGTAATTTTCTTTTTTGTTTCTGAATCATATGCATCAACTTTACCTGAAAAGTTACCAACTTGACCACCGATATAAAAGCCTGTCCAAGAAAATGAAGGGGCTGCTGCGATGACTGCTGGGGCTGTTTCATGAGGGATGACAACATCAGCAGCTTGTGCTGCAGAAGCTGCCGCTATAGCGATAACAGAAGTTGTTACTAAAGATTTTATATTCATAAACTTTGCTCCTAATTTATTTATGAGCACAGTGCTACAAGATTAAACGAAGAAAAGCTGTAGTAAAAATGATACAGTCACAGAAAATGGAGGACACATCCCAGACAAAATCGCTTCATAGCTTGATTGTGTACGAGAAATTACAAACTGTATATATAAATAACTTATTGATTTTTAAATGTAATTTTTGTTTGTTGTCTATGAATTTTTTTAAGAAAATCTGAATAATATCTTTTCACATCCACAATAAATTATGTATTATGTGATAATATAGCAACAAAGAATAACAGAGGCTCGGTCAAAGACAGAGCCTCTTCGTTATTTAACTTACCATCTATTAAAATTTGTAAGCAACACCAACTCGGAAATCATTGGTTTTGTAAGATGTCTCATATTTGTCATTTGAGAATTTCTTTTTACCAAAATCAGAGTAACGATATTCCGCACGGACAATAACGTTATTGGTCATTGCTAAATCAACACCAGCACCAAGCGTGTAACCAACAAGGGTCTTTGTTTCATCAGACAGAGTACCAGAAGCTATTACTTTATCTGAATCTTTCCCTGTTATTGAAATCAATGCACTATCTTGAAGCTGTGTATAGGCGATACCACCAGCAACATAAGGCATAATGCGTTCAGCTGCAAAACCAATACGTACACGTGTCGCACCAGCCCACTTTTCTTTAAAAGTGAAACTGTGGGTTCGTTTAGCACCAGCTTCAAGTGCATCTTTACCAATATTAATTCCAGATTCTTTTAATATCTTCTTAATATAATTTATATGATCTTGAGCAATAACATATGTTTTTCCTGTCTTCGTATCATCTTTATTAGACCACATGATATCTGTATCAACACCTAAAATAAGGCCATTGCCGAGATCAACGTTGGAACCTGCGTAAAGACCACCCATGAAACCAGATAGTTTAGGCAAAAGGTCATCAGGCGCTGGAATCTTTTTTCCGTTACTGAGAATATCCATTTTCGTCTTACCCGAAAAACCACCAATCTGCCCCCCAACATAAAAACCTGTCCAAGAAAAAGTTGGAGCAACAATAACGGGAGCAACAGGTGTTGGACTGGGGGGAACAATAACATCTGCTGCTTGAGCTGCTGAAGCTGAAACAAAAGCGAAAGCAGAAGCTGTTATTAACCATTTCATATTCATATTTTCTCTCCATAGCTGAATATTTATTTGAACACATCATTTCATATAGAGCCCCATCTTCAGATATCTGTAGCAAAAATGATACACTTATAAAAAAAACAAAAAGCCAATCAAAGCACCCTTAATTGCTTGATCTGTAATAAATGAGAATTAAACTATGCCCATGCACAAATGATCCCTTTTTCCTCACATTTGCTCTCCTTTATAATTTTGCAAAAAATCTGTGTCACAGTATCCTCCGTGTAAAGCGTGTGCTATTGACATGAAAATATAATATATTGATTTATAATGAAAAAATATCTTTTATATTAATTCATCTGTAATATTGAAGATGCTCTTATCTTAAGCCTTTTTATATTAAAGAAACCATCCCCCCTGCACCTCACAAACGTGCAAGTGTGTGAATAAATAAAACTATTTAAAAGCTAGAATGGCTCCTATTAATATTCTCAATATTATAATAATGAAGACTGTTATAATATTGAGAGCAGCTAAATGTAACTGTTCCATTTAAATTCATACAAACAACGTTTTTAGCTTCATCCTTCGTATAACCAAATATGAATAGCTCTTTGATTATTTTTTCATCATTGCAAAGAATGCTTGTACCCCACAGAACAAGATCTCACTACCCCATGAACTGCAACAAGATTATATGCAATTTCATCACGCTTGCTCTTTGTTTTTAATTTAGGCATTTATTCCTTTTTGACATATTCAAAGCATATATTATACTTCTTGATGTTGTTTTTTCACTTTTTAAAAACTCATTGGACCTCGTGCAAATGGGTTTGGCCGTCCTCTTTTCCCTGGTCTTCTTTTAGGATAATGATCTCTTTTTTACCAGAATGTAACACAGGTACTAACTTAGCTGCTGTTATGCATTTGCTATTATTTGTGCAAAAAAGTTCTATCTGAAAAACTTCAGATAATAACTTGTGAAGCTGTTCAGCAGAAAAAAAACCTATTGGAGGAACTGTCGAAGATGCTCTCTGTACAAGGTTTTGAGACGCTAAAAAACTCGCACTCTGAGTGATAGAGATTGAAGCAAAAGTTGTAATAAAATATTTTATATTCATAAATTTAACCTCATTAAATATCCATAATGGATTTTATCTAGTGCCTTCATTGCAAATTTCCAGAGAAAAATAATATGTTTATAGATAAAAAGTGAAAATCCTTTAAAATAAAGCTTTGGAGAATTTTGCTTTTAAAATAAAAGAAAATTGCCTTGCTCTGCCAACATAGAAATTACTTATTGAGTAATAAATAAAGGCACGAAGTATCGTCTAAAAATAATAAACTATACGAATTTCACACCAACATATTGATTTATATATATAATCTATATTTCCCATATTGAATAAACCGCTCAAATATCAGAATATTATCTCATTTTAAACTTGTTCATTATACATTAAGCAAATTTATTCGCTTACACATCATAAATAAGGTTTGTATATGAATAAAAATTTTGAAAAAAGGAGAGATTCTTACGAGAATGCTTAAATACAAAAGCTATTGCAACATTTTGATTGAGTAAAAAGCGCTCTTGCTGACTTGTTTCTAGCAAACTTTTCTAGGAATCGTTCTTTGCATTGTTCAGTATAATCGTGGTTATCTTTATACATTAATCATATAATATATTGATTTATAATGATAGTTTATCATTATTCATATTGAATAAGAACCCTAAATACCATAAGATTCTCTCATTCCAAATCTTTTTCATGTTGAATCAATCAAAACCATTTGTTTGCACGTTATAAGTGGGGAAAGCTGTGTGGATAAAAAGACTAAAAATGCCTCTTATGAACCGTCTCAAGTGCTAAGGACTTACACAACATTGGGAATTGGCACAGTTGTGTGGATGGTAGCGGCTTGTTACTCCATAAGCATAAAGATGGTAGTGTTCAATAGATTTTATATCGGTATTGGAGGCTTTATCGTTATATCTTTTATGAGCGCCGCCGTAAAATGGACTTGGGTGCCGGTTTCTTTACAAAAAGCATATGAATTAGCAATACAAATATATTCCGTTTAGGGCGTTCTGTTTTACATGAAGAACGTAAATCCATTAAAAAACATAAGAAACAAAAGCATGAGGCAATGCGTAATCTCTATTATTTAACAGATATTGCTTTAAATACTTTTGAAAGTCATAAAGCAGAATTAAAAATGATGGTAAAGATGAGATTTGTTTTTTACATTTACACATTCATATTCTTCCCCAATTAGGCTGTATACCGATTTCAGAGATTTGAGTCTTCCAACCTACCGTATGTTTCCAGCCCCTCCTCAAAATTGCTTTGTTTCAAATAAAAGCTGTTACAAATACAAAAAAATATGAATTCGTTAATGTATTTTTATTGCCTAAACTTCAAATGAAATAGTACTTAAGAATTTATTATAAATCTTATCAGAAAAGATGAGAGGATAAATGCCCATAATGTACAAGCATTTTGTCCCCTCACATCAATAATTAACTCCATTTAAAAGCCAATTTTAAAGTTAGCTATGCGCAAAAATATCAACTTCCGCCCATCCTAAAAGATCAAGTCTAGCTCTCATAGGTAAAAATTGAAAGCATGCCTTGGCAACATTTTCTCGCTCTTCACGTCTTAAACGTTCTTCAAATATAACCTTTAAACGATGCAAATATAACACATCCGACGCAGCATATTCAATTTGTGCCTGTGATAACGTTTTTGCCGCCCAATCCGAAGATTGTTGCTGTTTAGAAATATTCACATTCAGCAATTCATTACAAATTTCTTTTAAGCCATGACGATCCGTATAAGTACGCGTGAGTCTAGAAGCAATTTTTGTACAAAAAACAGCTTCTGGCATAACACCAAATGTATGCGCCAAAATAGCAAGATCAAAACGCCCAAAATGAAATATTTTGGTGACCGCGTTATCTTCAAGAAGCTTGACCAAATTAGGTGCGCTCTTTTGTCCTTTAACAATTTGTATAATATCAGCAGTACCATCTCCAGAAGAAAGCTGCACAACACATAAACGATCACGATGCGGTTGTAACCCTAAAGTTTCGGTATCAATCGCAATAGCATCAGTTTTATAATTGTCTAAGTTTGGTAAATCACCTTGATGAACACGAATCTCAGCCATTTATCCTCCTATTTGCTAAAGCTGCAAGAATACGCGCCCAAGACCGCTGCCCTTTATGAAACGATTTTAAATTATACTTTTCATTGGGAGAATGAATACGATCATTATATAATGCAAATCCAACTAGAATAGATTCCATATCAAGAATTGACTGAAAATCTCCTACAACCGGAATTGATCCCCCCATAGCATCGAGTATAGCAAGATTGCTCCATTCTTGCGACAAAGCTTCTTTTGCGGCTTTGATAAAAGGTGAATCATAAGGAATTTGAATTGCAGAAGAACCACCATGCCCCTTAAATTCAACAGTACAATCAGCAGGAATAAGACTGCGCACATAACGACGGAAAGCTTGGCGTATCTTCTCTGGATCTTGCTTATGTACTAAACGAAAAGATACTTTCGCATTCGCTTGAGAAGCAATAACCGTTTTCATTCCTTCTCCTTCATAACCACCACTAATCCCATTAACTTCTGCTGTAGGACGTGCCCATACAAGTTCTAAAATGCTCCGTCCTTTTTCACCAACAGGAATGGAAAGTCCTATGGGACCAAGAAAATTTTCAGCAGTACAATTCAATGCATTCCATGACTGCAAAATCTCTGAAGGTGTTTCTTCAACCCCATCATAAAAACCTGGAAGCGTTACCCGACCATTGTCATCATGAAGTCCTGCTAAGATTTTCGTTAAAATATGAATAGGATTGGCAGCTGCCCCCCCATAAGCACCAGAGTGCAAATCACGATCGGCTGCCGTAATCGTAACCTCTTCTCCTAAAATACCCCGAAGAGCAATACAAACAGATGGTGTATCTGCGTTCCACATTGCTGTATCACAAACCAATGCACAATCAGCCTTAAGCTCATCCCTATTTTCTTTTAAAAAAGGAACAAGAGAAGGAGAACCACTTTCTTCTTCTCCCTCAAATAAAACAGTAACCTTAATGGGTAGCTGCCCCGTTTCTTTCTTAAATGCACGACATGCTTCAACAAAGGTCATGAGCTGACCTTTGTCATCAGAAGCACCACGAGCACAAATAACTTTTTCTCCATCTTTTTCTTTTAATGAAGGATTAAACGGATCATCTTCCCATAAATTCAATGGATCAACAGGTTGAACATCATAATGTCCATAAAATAACACATGCAGACAATCATCTGAAGGCCCTGGATGATGTCCAACAACCATTGGATGACCTGGTGTATCGCGCCGTGAAGCCTCAAAACCTATTGTTTTTAAATCTTCTACCAACCAATCAGCTGCTTTACGACATTCATCCTTATAAGCTAAGTCGGTAGAAATCGATTGGAAACGTAAAAGAGAAAAAAGGCGTTCAAGGCTCTTTTCCATATTCTCATCAAGATGTGTTAATACTTTATTCAGCATAAAAAAACCTCTCAAGCCTCGTATAGCGTATATTCGTATAATTGTAAGAATCTGACTTTAAGCCTCTTGTAGGATTTTGCAAGACACCTTATTCATTTTTGACACTGTGAGCAGTAAAAACTTGAGCGCCCAGCCTGTAAAATACGTATAATAGGCGTTCCACATTCCAAACATTCCTTTCCTTCTCGTCCATAAACTGAAAAAGCATGTTGAAAATAACCAAGTGAACCATCTATATGCATATAATCACGTAAAGAAGAGCCACCAGACAAAATGGCTTCAGAAATCACATTGCGTATATTTTGTGCTAAAGAATCTGCAAATTCACGTGCACGTGCCGTTTTTGATGCCAATGTAAATGCACCACGTTGTGGAGACAAACGACTCCGCCAAAGTGCTTCACAAACATAAATATTCCCAAGACCTGCAACAATAGACTGATCAAGTAAAACACCCTTGAGAGACATTCTTTTATTAACAAAAGCCTTTTGTAAATAACGACCAGAAAACGAATTACTCATAGGTTCAAGACCTAGCTTATTTAAAAGTGGATGTTCATAAAGCTTATCCGTATCGACTAAAAGCATAAACCCAAAGCGACGCACATCATTATAAATAAGACGATAAACGTCACCATTCTTTGTCTGAATATCCATGACAAAATGATCATGTTTAACTAATTTACTTGACGCTGAGCAAGTTTTTCTTAAAAAATCATTCTCTATACGCCATGAACCAGACATTCCTAAATGGCTTAAAATCGTTTCATCCTGAGAAAGATGAAATAATAAATATTTCGCACGCCGACCAAGTTCTATAATTGTTCTGCCAATAAGGCGCTCAGAAAAAGCCTCAGGAAAAGGAAAGCGCAAATCTCTACGATTAAGTTTGACAGATACTATTTTTGCATCAGTTACAACGGACTCAAGTCCACGACGAACTGTCTCTACTTCAGGAAGCTCAGGCATTACTCTTCTTTAATAATTATACACTTTCCAATCGGTATCACTGATAAATTGACTTCTTCCCCCCTCAAAAAACGAAGACTTCCTCTACATCTACTAAACAAATTCTTGATGAGTGGATTTTACTTGGATTCCTACTCATGTGAGTCATTCAACTAAAGGCTTTATGGTCAAGCCCTGCCTTGAATATATACCACACACTCTAAAATACTTAACGTATCAATGAGACTTACATCCCACCCCACCTCAAATGACGGTGTTTTATGGTAACAAAATTAAGCCCATTCACCCTTACGAAATACAGGAACTCTTACACCATCTTGGGTAATGCCATCTATGTCAATTTCACCAGAACCAATCATCCAGTCAATATGAATGATACTTTTATTCCCACCACGCGCTGCAATCTCTTCTGCTGTCAATGACGCTCCATCTAAAAAGCATTTGGAATAACACTGCCCTAAAGCAATATGACATGCAGCATTTTCATCAAATAAGGTATTATAAAAAAGGAGGTCACTCTTAGAAATTGGTGAAGAATGGGGCACAAGAGCAACTTCACCTAAGCGACTAGCCCCCTCATCACTTTGCAAAACCTGTTGCAAAACTTCCTGACCTGTTGATGCACGAGCCTCAACAATACGCCCTGCGTCAAAACGTACTTCAATATTATCAATCAGTGTTCCTTGATAAGACAGTGGCTTTGTTGAGCAAACAAAGCCTTCAACCTTATGAGCATGAGGAGTCGTGAAAACTTCTTCTGTCGGAATATTCGGATTGCAAATAACACCATTTTGAGCAATGGATGCACCACCATGCCATTCGTGATCATCTGCCAAACCAACAGTTAAATCAGTCCCTGGCCCTGTAAAGTGTAAGGCAGAAAAACGCTGCTCATTAAGCCAAGATGACCGTTTCTTCAAATGTGCATTATGGACAATCCACGCCTGCACCGGATCTTCTCCTGTAACACGTGAAGCAGAAAAAATTGCATCAGCTAATTTTTTAATCGCCTCATTAAGTGGTAAAGAAGGAAACATTGCCTCAGCCCATCCTGCTGTTGGATAAGCAACAATCGACCAATTCATAGCAAAATTTGATATTTGCTTGAGTGCCGGCTGGTAAGCTATTGAAGTGGCTTTATTTAAACGTGAAACCTTATCAAAATCCTGATTGGAAAGGAGCAAAGGATTATCACCAACAATCGCTAAACGCGCTGCCCCATTTTCAAAAGCCTTTGCCATTCCCTCATAGAGCCAAGAAGGGGCACAATCAAAACTAGCTGTATGGGCATTTTCAAACCGTGTAAGTGATAACATATCATCACTAAAAATTGGTGTAATGACACCAGCACCAACCTTATAAGCATGATATGCAATACGCCGAACAAAAGGTAACGCTGAAACTGGAGCAGTTAAAACAAGATCCTGCCCCTCTTGTAAATTCAACCCCACTTTCACTGTAATTTCTGCAAGACGATTAAGCATTTCAGGCGAAATTGTCTCATGAATATCAAAGTACATTACCAATACCCTTCTTTAAATAGAATGCGTTCTTTATGTCGTCATATTATAAATTGTTTTTCAGATCCTTTGAATTTACTTTCCTCACCTATATTTGTAAGTGTTATCATCGCCAAAGGATTTACTTAATTCATAAACCGCAAGGGATGATAAAACCCTTCTTTGGTCGTGCAAAAATTATCGGATTGTGTACCGCTTTTCTAACATTGCAACAATTGCATTTAACTGATCTGATGAAGGCAACGCCATAACCGATTTATTTTCCTCTTTCCTAGCTGGATGTTGAGGCGCATAGGCGGGAATGGGAACTTTATCAAGCTGTACCATCGCAAAAGACGTAGGATGGTCCGTCTTGGACTGTGCTACCTGTGTAGAAGAAGATATACTCTTTTCTGTTCTTATTTCTCTACTTTCTAAACTTTCATCTACAAAGCTTGGCGTATTACCAGAACGTTCTTGGGCAAAGGCATAAGCAACATCATAAGGGCGATTATTCGTAGGAATTTGAAGCGACCCATCACGTGATCGTTTTTCATAAAAAGCATTTCCCCCTGCAACCTGAACATAATGCATGTTTTTATACGGAAAAGACAAACCAGCGGTATGAAAAAACTTAGCGTTTTTAACTTTTTTATCTCGTTCACCCCGTAAAACAGCATCAGCCGCCTCTCTTACACGAGCAACAGATGCTTTTTCCGTCATAGGACGCGTTAAAACACCAGGAGCAAATTGCCTATATTGACCAACAACACCACAAATCGTCTTAGGATAGGCGGTTGAATTAACACGATTCATAACAACCGTCCCAACGGCAATCATCCCTTCACGGCTTGTGCGATTTGATTCAAAATACATCGCTCGCATAAGACATTGACGCTCTGTCAATGGATACGTAACCGTTTTTGTCTTATTATTATTAATTTTTCCAATATCTAAATGATTTGAAGCACATCCCACAACAACTAATGGCGCTACACAACAGGTAACAAAAACATTCCAACGATTTTTTTTCATCTTATGCAACACATTCCTATAATCTCTAAGCTATTCAAATTTTGAAATGAGCTTTAAATGTATCTCTCAATAAAGTACATAGCTAATTGTTACCACTCAGTAAAACTTTAATACAAGAGGTAATCAAAAAGTATCTATGCAAAATAAAAAATAAAAAACTCTTAATTTACAGATCGATATTGTTATTCTTCACGGTTCAATATAGGCCATAATAACCCAGACGTTTTAATTACAATAAAATAACACTATCCTCTTCTTCTACATACGAAAAAAATAATACAGATATCCCCTTTGAATATAAAATTTTAACAAAATGATCTGAAAGGAAATTCCCCTAGAAAACTCCCCTCCTGCCACAATACGAGTGATGGTATCATTCAATATACAAATATGTCAAATCAAGAGTTAGAAATCTACCATGCTTCTCTGAAAAAACTCTTTGTTGCTTCTTTGTGCTTTTCCATAAGATGGTTATCTTATTATTTCTATAGCTGCACTATACGAAAATACTCATATATCTACAAACTTATTTATACATATAAGAAAAATTTTAATTTATTTTCTTCTCACCTACCCCAACTTTATAAGTAAGGTCATCGCGAGGACGATCAGAGGACATATGGTAACCCGTTATGATATAATGCAACATTTCAGCAATATTAGTAACATGATCACCAATTCGTTCAATATTCTTTAAACAAAACAGTAAGTGCGTACAAACCGTAATATTGTGCATATCTTCCATCATATACGTCAAAAGTTCACGAAAAAGAGAAGTATACAAAGCATCAATCTTCTCATCACGCTCACGCACCGCGTCAACACGCTCTAATAAGCGACTCGTATAAGCATTTAAGACTTCTTTTAATTGATTGAGAGCTAAAGCTGTAATTGTTTCAAGCCCATGATAAAAGGAAGTAGATTGTCGTATTTCTGAAAGTGCAACAGTCCTCTTAGCAATGTTTTTGGCCATATCCCCAATCCGCTCAAGATCAGAAGAAATACGAATGGCTCCAATAATTTCACGCAAATCTACAGCCATCGGTTGACGTTTGCAAATAATAGCAACCGCTTTTTCATCAATGTCACGTTCTGCTTCATCTAAAAATACATCATCGGCAATCACTGTCGTTGCAAGTTGAAGATCACTACACACAACCGATGCAACAGAACGTTCAATCATCCTTTCTGCATGGCTCCCCATTTCTGTAATCCTTGCTTTTAAATATTTTAGTTCTGCATCATAAGAACGGACAGTATGATTCATAGACATATCTTATACTCCTCAATTCACCTATCCAAAACGTCCCGTAATATAATCTTGCGTCCGTTGTTCTTTTGGTGAGGTGAAGATCATTTCAGTCGCACCAACTTCTACCAAATGCCCTAAATGAAACATAGCTGTATATTGAGAAACACGTGCGGCCTGTTGCATGGAATGCGTTACGATAACAATTGTATAATTCTGCCTCAATGCATCAATAAGCTCTTCAATCCGTGCTGTCGCAATGGGATCAAGAGCCGAACAGGGCTCATCCATCAAAATAACTTCAGGACTAACCGCAATGGCGCGTGCAATACACAAACGCTGTTGTTGCCCTCCTGATAAACTTGTTCCAAGATCATGAAGTCGGTCTTTTACTTCTTCAAACAAACCTGCCTGCTTCAAACTCTTTTCAACCACATCATGCAATTCAGAACGCGTTTTAACTAAACCATGAATGCGTGGTCCATAAGCAACATTCTCAAATATAGATTTTGGAAAAGGACTAGGTTTTTGAAAAACCATTCCTACACGTGCACGCAATTCTACAACATCAATCCGTGTGTCATAAATATTCTCCCCATCTAAAGTAATAAGACCCGTTATTTTAGCGCCTTCAATCGTATCATTCATACGGTTAAAACAACGCAAAAAAGTCGACTTCCCGCATCCTGATGGACCTATCAAAGCCGTCACTTGATGTTCAGGAATATCAAGTGTAATACCATGGAGTGCTTCTTTGTCTCCATAAGAAACCTTCACATCCTGACCACGCATTTTAATTTTCATTATAAAAATTCACCTTACAAAAATCTTATCGAAGTTGTTATTTTATTAAAATTACTGGCGGCGTTCAAATCGTCGACGTAAAAAAACCGCAGAAATATTCATGATCGCCAAAAAAATCATTAATACAATAATAGCCCCCGACGTCTTTTCAACAAAAGCGCGCTCTGCTTCACCCGCCCACATAAAAATTTGAACAGGCAAAGCTGTTGCTGGATCCATGGGGGTCGTAGGAATATTAACAACAAAAGCAACCATTCCAATCAAAAGCAAAGGCGCAGTTTCACCCAAAGCCTGAGCTACTCCAATAATTGTGCCTGTCAAAATACCAGGTGCTGCTAAAGGAACAACATGATGAAAAATCATTTGTGTTTTTGATGCCCCCAACCCTAACGCTGCGGCACGAATAGAGAGAGGAACAGCACGCAAAGCAGAACGTGTCGCAATAATGATCGTGGGGAGTGTCATGAGCGCTAAAACAAGCCCACCAACCAAAGAAGCTGAACGTGGTAACCCCCAAAAATTAACAAAAACCGCGAGTCCTAAAAGACCAAATACAATCGAAGGAATAGCAGCAAGGTTATTGATATTAACTTCAATAAAATCTGTAAATTTATTTTTGCGTGCATATTCTTCCAAATAAAGAGCCGTCGCTATACCTATCGGGAGTGAAACCAATAAAACGATGCCTATCATATAAAGAGAACCAATGATCGCAACACCTAAGCCCGCAGTTTCAGGACGACTTGAAGCGCCAAATGTAAAAAAACCAACATTAAATGTTTTATAAAGCGTACCATCATGCGCTAAACGCTTTATCCATTCTACTTGTCGGTTAGAAACTTTACGATTTTTTTCTGCTACATGAAGATCAATCTGCCCCTTATAAGCAGAATCGATATCCGCAGCTGCCAAAACTTTGATTTTTTGTATTGTGCCAACCAGTTTTGGATTCTTTGTCACCATTTCACGAAGTTGAACACGGACGCCATTTGAAAACATACGATTAACATCCCGCAGAGAAGCTCGATCATTTTGATCGATATCAAGTTTCTTTGCTAAAGCATTGCGTACAAGAATCGGATAATTCGCCGTTATGAGAACCTGTGGATTTGTTTTACGTTGACCACCTGGATCAATGATCTTTTCATCCAAATAAATTGATAATGTCATTTGACTTTGAAAAAAAGCTGTATAACCTTGGCTAATAATAGAGCATAAAAGTGCAAATAAAAAAAACAAACCAATAAAAATGGCAATTAAACCATAGGCACGAAAACGACGTTCAGCCCAATGCCTACGCTTGAGGCTAATATTGCGATGAGGAAAAAGAATTTTTTCATTCATTCATATTGTTCCCGATATTTACGCACAATATAAAGAGCTAGAATATTCATCAAAAGTGTCATAACAAAGAGTGTCATTCCCAAGGCAAAAGCCACCAGAGTTTGTGGAGAGTTAAACTCAAAATCACCGGTTAATTGATTAACAATCTTAACAGTCATCGTGGTCATTGCTTCAAAAGGATTGAGCGTTAAGTTTGCAGCAACACCTGCCGCTAAAACCACAATCATTGTTTCTCCAATTGCACGCGATGCCGTCAACAAAATTGCTCCCATAATCCCTGGAAGCGCTGCAGGTATAACGACTTTCTTAATCGTTTCAGACTGTGTTGCTCCTAAACCATAAGAACCTTCACGTAAAATGCGTGGAACAGCTGTTATAACATCATCTGACAAAGAGGAAACAAAAGGAATTAACATAATTCCCATCACAACTCCAGCAGTCAAAACACTTTGCGCCATAATAAAACTAACCCCGTCTGAGAGAGAAGCAGAGAGATCACGTAAAAATGGTCCTACAACCTTCAAAGCAAAAAAACCATAAACAATCGTTGGAATACCAGCAAGAACTTCTAACAATGGCTTCACAATTGCTCGCAATCGCGAAGAAGCATACTCGGCCATATAAAGAGCTGAAAATAATCCTATAGGTACAGCAAAAAGCATGGCAACAAATGCAATATAAAGCGTACCAGCAAGAAGCGGTATTAAACCAAATTGTCCCACTTCATTGCTTGAATCGCTCGCAGAAAAACGTGGATCCCAAACCGTTCCTAAAAAGAAATTCGAAAAGGATACAGACTGAAAAAAGCTTATTGTCTGAAAAAACATAGAAAGTGCAATGGCTATTGTCGTCAAGATAGCAACGATAGAAGCACAAGCCAAGCCAATAATAATCAAAGATTCAACCTTATTACGCGCACGCTGATGAGGAGCAATTTGCATCATTCCACAGATAAAACCAAAGAACACAATAGCAAAAAGAAAACCATGACCAATAAACTGAAGCTTTTCAGAAGAAAATACCCACGACTGTGCTATTTTGAACACATCATCCGATGCTTCATCAGGTAAAATCAATCCCTTCGCGAGTAATTGTGCCTGCACTTCCTTATAGGAAGCGCTAGAAAGATTCCCCTCAAAGCGATGAATCTTTTTGACGAGACTTCGAAGTGTCTCCCAAAGTAGATCGTGATTTACAGGCTCTGTTACATGCGCACTATACGCCTCAAGCTCTCGAGAGGCATTATATTCTAAATAAATTGTACTCCCCGCATCCCAAACAATTAAAAAAATAAAAGCTGGAATAACAGTAATCAAAAATGTCCACCAGCCATAATAATACGCACGAGAATGCATTTTATGTTGTCTATCTTCAAGAAAGCGTGCTCGCATATAAGAAATACAAAAGCCACAAAATCCAAGAGTCAATAACAGTAAAACAATGAAGGAAATGCGCATTTTATCTTTCAGTTCTTATAAAAAATAGCACCAAAAACTCTTACTTTGAAAATCAAACAAATTATTCCCAGCCAATTATTTCAATGTCATTACTCGACCAGCAGAAAAATTAGAACGCTGTGCTTGACGTTCCTTTTCAGGAGAAACAATCAAACCATATTCAGCCAAAGGACCCTCTGGACCAATCATTTGATCAGAAAGAAAAAAATCAACATACTCTCGCAAACCTGAAATAATACCTAAATGTGCTTTCTTAATATAGAAAAAAAGCGGACGAGAAACTGGATATTGTCCACTAGAAATCGTCTCAACTGTTGGCGCAAAACCGTTAATATCGGCAACCTTTAGCCTATCGGCATTATTTTGATAAAAAGACAAACCAAAAATACCAACCCCTGTTTTATTAGAAGTTAGACGCGCAAATGTTTCAGAATAATCACCATCAATATCAACCGCTTTTCCATCCTTACGTACTGCAATACAAGCAGCGTATATTTCCTTATCATCCATCCCTAAAGACTTCATCGTCTCAACCGCTCCACTCTCTTTACAGCCTACAGCAAGTAATTTTTCTTCAAAAACTTCACGCGTTCCATGCTTCTCTCCAGGAATATACGCTGCTATCGTCCAGTCAGGAAGAGCACCATTAACTGCATTCCATCTCGAAACATTATTGGGCTGCAACTTTCCGTCTATAATAATTCGAGCCGCAAGGGCCTTATAAACATCTACTGGCTGTAATTTCCAATCAGGTCCCTTAATATCAGTTGCAAAAACAATGCCATCATACCCAATACGTATTTCCTCAACATCTTTTACACCAGCATCAAAACAAGACTGTAATTCACTCGGTTTCATTGCTCGCGAAGCATTAACAATATCAACAGTGTTCTCCCCAATACCACGGCAGAATTCCTTAATACCAGCTCCTGTTCCACCAGATTCGATAACAGGAACCTTAAAATGAGGATAAATTTCTCCAAATGTTTCAGCAACAATCTTTTGATAAGGTAAAACTGTAGATGAACCAGTAATCTGTATTTGATCGCGCGCATTGCCTCCATTTGCTGACAGCAGTAGCGCAAAAAACAATCCCACTCCAATTGATAACACTCTATTCATCTATAAGCTCCCTAAAAATTGAGGATAAAGCCTCTTAATTTATATCATACGGTCATTCTAGTTCACATTTGCAACATAACAAATATAAAAAAACAATATGGATCATTTTTTAAAACCATGTTTTTGTCCTCTGTCAAATAAATTCATTTGAACGCTTGAACTCAATAACATCCCAAAACAAATGAGCAACATCTGTACCGCAGAAGCGTTTAATTTCACGAATTCCTGTAGGAGACGTCACATTAATTTCTGTTATATAATCTCCAATCACATCAATCCCCACAAAAAGAAGACCGCGTTCCTTTAAAGCTGGACCAATGCGTTCACAAATCTCATAATCACGTTTTGTTAACTCAACATTTTCCGCGCGACCTCCAACATGCATATTAGAACGAACATCTGTTTCTGTCGGAATTCGATTAATAGCTCCAACAGGTGTACCATCAAGCAAAATAATCCTTTTATCTCCTTTTCGTACTGCCTCTAAATAGCGCTGAACAATAAACGGTTCGTGATAAATTTCTGCAAACATTTCCAACAATGATGCTAAATTGCGATCATCTTGTTTTAAATAAAAAATACCAGCGCCCCCATTTCCATAAAGTGGTTTAACAATAATATCGCCAAATGTCTCTCTAAAAGCTGTTATTTCTTCAATATCTTTGGTAATTAATGTTTCTGGCATCAGATCGGAAAATTCAGTAACAAAAATTTTTTCTGGACTGTTGCGTACCCATGCCGGATCATTCACAACGAGTGTTTTAGGATGAATACGTTCTAACAAATGAGTTGTTGTGATATAATTGAGATCAAAAGGTGGATCTTGGCGTAAAAGAACCACATCCATATCTGTTAATTCAGTGCGAACAGGCTTTTCTAATTGATAGTGGCTTCCCTCTTTATCATGTACAATCAATGGCTCTAGTCGTGCAATCACACAACCATTACACAGAGATAAACGATCTGGTGTATAATGGAAGAGAGAGTGTCCACGTTCTTGTGCTGCTAAAGCGAGTGCAAATGTCGTATCTCCTTGAATCCGAACTGTTGAAATATGATCCATCTGAATGGCAATTTTCATCAATAAATCCTCCCTATCCTAAAAGCAGACTGGTCTATGCACCATAAACTTAGTAAACAATAAAAAAACTATGACAAGAGAAAATTTATGACACAAGAAACAGATATAAAATTAAACAACAAAGAAATCGAACGCTATGCACGCCATATCATTTTGCCTGAAATTGGTGGCGCAGGACAACAAAAGCTAAAAAAAGCACGCGTTCTTGTTGTGGGCGCCGGTGGTCTTGGTGCTTCTGTCTTAACCTATTTGGCTGCTGCAGGTGTTGGAACCCTTGGAATTGTCGATAACGACATCGTTTCACTTTCCAATTTACAACGCCAAGTTATTCATAAAACAAATGCAATAAACAAAAGCAAAACAGACAGTGCTGAAACCACTATAAAAGCAATAAATCCCCATGTTGTAGTTGAAAAACACACCCTACGCTTAGATAAAAGTAATGTGGATAAACTGCTCAATGCTTACCACATCATTGTTGATGGAAGTGATAATTTTACGACACGCTATCTTCTTGCTGATCACGCTGCCCAATGCAAAAAACCTTTAATAAGTGGTGCTGTAGAACGTTTTAATGGCTCATTAACCGTCCTTATGCCGTATAAAGACAATAATCCTCACTATCGCGATTTATTTCCCACCCCTCCAGCTCACGGGACTATCCCAACATGCGCTGAAACTGGAATCATCGGTGTTTTACCTGGCGTTATTGGGACCCTACAAGCAATGGAAGTTATTAAAATGATCACAAACATCGGAGAGCCATTAGTAGGAAAGATTCTTCTCTATAATGGATTATTAGCGCAATTTAATGTTATTACCTATAAACGCTCAAATTATAAAGAAAATGCCATAGTTATTAAGAAGCTTGGAGAATCATGATGATGTCCCCTCTTCCACTAATTTTTAGCACTCTCGCAACATATATTGAAATACTAGTATTTTATCGCAAATCATCGAAACACTGTAACCCATGGAAACTATTAGATTTATCACAAATATGGAAAACCTTTTGTGAAAAAATAATTCTCTATAATGGATTATCGACATAATTTCATGTCATCGTCTATAAATGGACAGAGACTCATGCAAATGTAGCGGCCATCAGTGTTCTTGTGTAAAAAATTTTCGGCGTAGATAAAAATACAATCAGCGGAATTCTATTCAGCTATTTTACTATTCACACATAAAAATTGTTTCACATGGCAGTGCTTACTTCAGACTGCCATGGGTTTTCCAATTCACAGGTTTGTTTTAAAGAGACATGTCTTAAGGCACCCAAGCTCATTTCGCGGCGCCGACCGTGAATGGTATAACGATACAGCCATTGAGCACCTCCATCTTTACGCTTATGAAGAAGCAAACCGGCACCATCATTATATTTGCCAGCCCCCAATGTTGCGACAGATCTTGCATTAAGCCGATTCATCAGAATCATTTTTACTCCTTTCTTTTATAGTTTTTACCCACACGCTAGCCCCGCTTGTGACGTGCAAGCAAGTGATTTTGATTGATTCAAGATACACAGATTTGAAATGAGAGAATTCTACGTTATTCGGGGTTCTAATTCAATGTAAATAACGCTAAATTATAATTATAAATCAATGTCTTATACAGACAACAACCTATAAATAATCTAAGTCATATTTTAGCGACCGATACTATAAAAGGTCAATGATCTGTACCTACACCTCTAACCTTAAGAGAAAACGTCTATTCATCAAGCATCATAAAATGCAGCTTAGGATCATTGCACGTATAAGAACAATCAATTGTCTCTGTTCATAAAAAAATACATGGGGATTGATGTGTATAGAAGGATTAAGATAAACTTCATGGAGAGCTTTAATTACATAATTATTACATTCAGAAGCAGAAGATGCGGCTCATGAATTGATAATCCTTCAGCTATAATTTTACAGACAAGTATATGTAGAAAAAGTGAAGCCCACAAATCTTGAAAACCAATCCGCAGATGACAGCGTAAAGAGTGCATTTTTATAAAAGATCTCTTTAAAATAAGCGAGTAAACATGCAACGTTAAATGTGTTCTGTTTTACGTGAGGGGCGTTCCCCCCCTAACAAAACATCAATAAGAGCTCTTTTTATAAAACCGTGAAACTAAAATTACAAAAAAATCAGACTTCTTTCTAAAATTAACATCTATGGTATAAGTGAGTTTGGCTCGTTCGCTTTATTATTATCCGTTGGTAAAGGAACAGGATGATCGGACAAACTGCGTAAATAAAGCAAAAGATCGGCACGATCTTGGTCATTTTTAATTCCACGAAAAGACATAATGGTCCCAGGAAAAGCTTCACGTGGAGAATGTAGATAACGATCCAAAGTGATAAAATCCCATTTTTGGTCAGAATGCGCGCGCAATGCCCGTGAATATGCAAAACCTGCTGCTGATGCTAAAGGGCGATCAACAATCCCCCAAAGAACTGGACCAACACGCCCTGCTTCATTGCGTCCAGAAGTATGGCATATGGCACATTGGCGAAAAATTTTACGGCCATTTTCAAAATCACCTTGTTGAAGGCGGCTATTTAGTGATAGAGAAACATCAGGTGTTTTTTGTTTTTCTTGAAATATATCATTCTTGGCAACTGTATGATGATATTGGACTGATGTAGGATGATCGTAAATTATATTGCTAAGTGTGGAAATCCCCACAATAATGACCAGCACACATAAACAAGCACAAATAAAATAAATAAATCTCGGGCGATTCATAAAAACTCAAATGTTCACGGTTTCATTACCATTTTTAGTTTAAGCTTTTTCTTTATAACACACAACATCATAAATGCATCACAGATGACATTGGGAATCTTACAATGGCTCTTGAACCAATTATTCTTATTCCTGCCCGTATAGGCTCAACCCGTCTTCCTCAAAAAGCTCTCGCTGAAATTGGTGGAAAGCCGATGATTGTTCATGTCGCAGAACAAGCCAAAAAAGCCGCAATAGGACGTACAATCGTTGCAACAGATCATCATGATATTGCTAAAGCTGTTGCAGATTATGGGCATGAATATATCATAACACGAGGTGATCATAAGTCTGGATCTGATCGTATTTATGAAGCTTTAATGCGCATTGATCCTGCACAACGCTACAACGCCATTTTAAATATACAAGGTGACCTCCCAACAATAATGCCTCAGGAAATCATTCGTGCGCTATGCCCTTTAGAAAATAGCCTTACTGATATTGCAACCTTGGGTGCTCAAATCATTGAAGAAAATGAAACTAGAGATCCCAATGTTGTCAAAATCATTGGTACACCGCTTTCTCAAAATCGCCTTCGTGCTCTTTATTTTACACGCGCCACAGCACCCTATGGAGATGGTCCTCTTTATCACCATATTGGAATATATGCCTATAGGCGCGAAGCACTTGAGAAATTTGTATCATTCAAACCCTCACCACTTGAGCAACGTGAAAAACTTGAACAATTACGCGCATTAGAACACAATCTGCGTATCGATGTGGAAATAATCGATACAATTCCCTTAGGTGTGGACACACAACATGATCTCGATAGAGTTTGTGAGATTTTAGCATGAAAATATTTAAAAAAACCAATAAAATTTCTTTCCAAGGAGAATACGGCGCTAATTCCCATATTGCTTGCTCCAATATGTTCCCCCATATGGATACTATTCCCTCTGCTACCTTTGAAGACGCCCTTAATTTAGTGGAAAGCGGGAAAGCTGATCTTGCTATGATCCCTATTGAAAATACTCTTGCGGGACGCGTTGCAGACATTCATCATCTTTTACCTCAATCATCTCTTTATATTATTGATGAATATTTTTTACCTATCCATTTTCAACTCATGGTTTTGCCCGGCGTTACACATGACGAAATTAAAACCGTCCACAGCCATACGCATGCTCTTGCACAATGCCGAAAAATTATACGAAACAACGGTTGGAAACCTGTTGTTTCTGCCGACACCGCTGGAGCTGCAAAATTTATTAAAAAAAATGCTAAACGTTCACAGGCTGCTCTAGCACCTTTAATCGCAGCAGAACTCTATGGACTTGATATTCTTGAAAGAGATGTTGAAGATAACCCTCATAATATTACCCGTTTTGTCATCCTTTCACGCTCCAAACGACATGTCCCTAAACCTCAAAATGGCGAAAAAATCATCACCAGTCTTCTTTTTCGCGTGCGCAATGTCCCCGCTGCTCTCTATAAAGCTATGGGAGGATTTGCAACGAATGGTATCAATATGACAAAATTAGAAAGCTATCAAATTGGTGGAAATTTCAATGCAACACAATTCTTTGTTGATATTGAAGGACATCCTGAAGACCCTATGATGAAACTTGCCTTAGAAGAGTTGTCTTTCTTTTCTGCAGAATTGCGTATTATCGGCACTTATCCGGCACAAAACGATCGAACATCGTATATATAAAAGCAATTAAGCTGCCATCATTTTTTGTTGATATCAAAAAGCATCGTAAAAATTTCATAATGCAACGCATCTTGAAAGAGCTCGTTTTTTCTACTCAACACCCTTCATAAACACTGAAGAAGAAAAAACAGTAACCAAAAATAAAAACGCTTGTACCATCTATTTCCCTTTCCACATTAAAGAGAGGTTCTTGAGAAAAGTCATTTCCTATGACAATTTATTCTAATAAAGATAACAAACTTCTAAATTGCTCTCAAAATAATTCAAATTATTATACATAATAGAGCATTCAAATCTCTTAGATTAATATCATTTTAAACATGGTTTAAAACTAGAAAATGCAACTTAGCCCTGATTTTAGCGTTAAGTTTGAAATTTTATCTTTATAAAAACTGATTTATATTTCACCCCACTTTAGAAAAAAGGAGAGGATAATGAAAAAAATCTTCACGCAAGGATTATTAGCTGCCAATATTCTCGCCTACTCTAGTGTTGCATTCGCTGGCTTTGGTGAGAAAAAATGGAATTTTGCGCTGGATGAAAGTGTTGTGATCATACCATCCGATACAATCCATCAAGGAGCTGAATACTCTTGTAGTATCTTTAAGCCGAAGAAAGTATCCTTTACTTTATCGTACTCTGCCCCTTCTGATTTAAACAAATTGAGAATTTTTGTTGATGATGAAAAGAAAATAACCCATGATAAAGAAAAGAAGATCTTTACCCTAAAAAATATAAAATCTCTTCATATAAGTTTTCCTTCGTCAGGACATTATATTTTTAAAAATATTACGAAGAAAAAAGTTATTGGAACAAATTGTGACACAGGAGATTATGATTAATAATATTTCTAATAGCATCTAAATGTGAGTAAAATTATTCTTTTGTTCAGGTGTTTTTTTCAAAATAGGTTATAATGAGCTATTAAAACTTATCTCTGAAGAGGTGTTTTGTACTGATATGGAAAACCTTAAGCTGCTCATAAGATTAGATATTAAAGAACTTTTGCGACAACTAAATGACTAAACTTAAATTGTTCTTTACTCTCTACCATCAGAGCTAATTTTTAAATAAGAATATAACTTTTACCTTCGCAAATGCTTCATTTTAATTACTATAAAGTACATCGTACCCAAATTATTTATAGATTAAGAAGAGAAGTAAAAATTGTTTTATAGAGGCATTCCTCATTGCATTTTAATCATATTCATTCAAGATTCTTATAAAAATTCATCTTGCTTTTCTCTTATCGTCAAAAAATCTAATTATTTAAAGCTATAAAATGTCGTGTATATAAAATACCATTTTTACAGTTATGAAATCATAAATCTGTGCCATCATTATTATTTTATAGCTTTTAAATTGCATCGTCTCTTGTAAGAGTACAGTCCTTAAAAGATATGTGAAATCTTTTCTCCAATAATGGGAACGCATATATTGATCCATCTAGTGATGAACCCAACGTCTTTAATGAAGAAAATCAGCACTCAAGAAAAAAGAGCGATAACATCTACTCAAGATTTACATTCATAGATGTTAAAAGAAAAAATATGAAGAGCTATTGTTATGAAAACTGATAAATCCTCAACTTCTTTGTTGTTTATATGTTAATAAATTAAACGCAAAGGAAAATTCTTCATCGTTCTTATAATATTTTTTGTTTCTGAGCTTGATTTTTCATTCTAAATCGACAATATGGATTTTGGGAGGTTGGTGGTGGACGAAACTACTCGCCAACTGGGTCAGGTCTGGAAAGAAGCAGCCCTAACGAGTTCTGGTACGGGTCATCGTGCCAGCCTCCTGTTTTGCTGAAGAAATTATTTTTATGCTATCTTTTAGCGAAGTATTTTAAATCTTCAGAGCAGCGTTTGTATGCAGCGGTAAAGGGATTTGGTTGTCTTTAAACAAATTGTCCCATAAATAATTTGATTAAGAAAAAATCCTTTTATATGAGAGTACAGTATTGACCTATGCTTTTGTATTATCAAAATGTATGCATAAAGAACTTTGAAGTTGGAAACATTCATGGAAAATGTACCGGTAGAAACAGCCTATCGTGTTCTTGCTCGTAAATATCGACCACAAAACTTCTCTGACCTCATTGGTCAGGAAGCTATGGTGCGTACTCTCACCAACGCCTTTGAAAAAGGTCGCATTGCACAAGCATGGATGTTAACAGGGATTCGTGGCATAGGAAAAACTACAACAGCACGTATTTTGGCACGTGCGCTTAATTATAAAACAAAAGATATTGACCAACCAACAACCGTATTGGACTCTCTTGGTGAACATTGCACACAAATTATCGAAGGACGCCATATTGATGTTATAGAAATGGATGCCGCTTCTCATACAGGCATTGACGATATTCGTGAAATTATTGAACAAATACGCTATCGTCCTGTTTCTGCACGCTATAAGGTTTATATTATCGATGAAGTCCATATGCTCTCAACACAAGCTTTTAATGGTTTGTTGAAAACTCTTGAAGAACCACCATCCCATGTAAAATTTATTTTTGCCACAACAGAAATTCGCAAAGTTCCTATTACAATCCTTTCACGTTGCCAACGTTTTGATTTGCGACGTATTGAATCAAAAGCTTTGTGTGCACATTTGCGCCAAATTGCGAAATATGAAAAGGTAGAAGTAGAAGATCAAGCACTCTCTATGATTGTTCGCGCTGCAGAAGGCTCTGCACGTGATGCATTATCCATTTTTGATCAAGCGATTGCCCATAGCAATGGCAATGTTAATGCTATTGCGGTGCGTACAATGTTAGGACTCGCAGATCAAGCACGTATTATTGATCTTTTTGAATTTATTATGAAGGGCGATGTTGTCAATGCATTACATGAATTACGCAGTCAATATGAAGCAGGGGCTGATCCTCTTACTATATTGACAGAACTGGCCGATTTTAATCATTTGGTCACACGTTTACGTTTTACACCAGAAATAGTGGAAGATTTTTCGCTAACTGAAGAACAACGTTTAAAAAGTGTAGACTTTTCAAAAAAACTTTCCGTTCCTATTTTATCTCGAAACTGGCAAATGTTACTCAAAGGTTTACAGGAAGTTAATCAAACTGCACGTCCACTTCAAGCTGCTGAAATGCTTTTAATTCGTCTTGCTCACACAGCTGACCTTCCAACTCTTGATGAAGCTTTAAAAAAGCTTACGCAAGAAAAAACACCTCTCACACTGGTTAAAAACTCTTCTCATCAAGAATCTACAAATGCAAATAATATACCAAAAGAAACAATGGTCGATACCCATGTTTCCTCGAGCATTTCAAATACATTACCCGATCAATCAGATTTAAAAACATCTTTGAAAAACCAATTAGATCATTCCTTACAACCGGAAAATTTAGTTAAAAATCAAACTTCTGAAAAAACCAACGCTCAAGAAGTAACAGAGGTTCTAGAAACTTCTCAATCTACTGATCTTTCTGGAAAGATTGCAAATTTATCGCATTCTGTCACGCAAACAACAGAAGAGATTACTGAACCTAAAACTCTCGTGATTAATTCTTTGCACGATATTATTAAATTAGCCGAACAGCATGATGATGTTCCTTTCAAACTCCTTGTTAAAGAATTTGTTCATCCTGTTTCTTTTGAAGCTGGGCATATTACCTTGAGACTTTCTGAAAATACCCCACAATTTCTTGCTCATGATATAGAAAAAAAGATATCTCAATGGACTGAAAAACGCTGGACAATAACTTTTGTTAATGAAGGAGGTGGCCCAACCTTACAGGAGGAAAGTATAGCGATTCAAAAGACTCTTTTTTCCAATGCAGAAACAGATCCTGATATCGCGAAAATCCTCAATCATTTCCCAGAAGCAAAAATTGTCGATATTCGACTCAATAAAGAAGAAAATGATCTTGATTTACTCTCCAATACCTTTAAAAATGCTGATATTTTTAAAAATAAAAATGATATCAATGATGAATAAGGATACCTATTCCTATGCGTGAAATGATGAGCATGATGAAAAAAGCCAAAGAAATGCAAGAAAAAATGCAGAAGATTCAGGAGGAAATAGCTAATCTACAAGCTGTGGGTACTGCAGGGGGTGGTCTCGTCAATATCACTTTAAATGGCAAAAATATTATAACAGCAATTCAAATTGATCCTTCATTACTCAAACCTGAAGAAGCTGAAATTCTTGAAGATCTCACTATGGCAGCTTATAATGAAGCAAGAACAAAAATCGAAATCGCAATAGAAGAAAGAACCAAAAGTATAACGGCAGGGCTACCACTCCCATCAGGTTTCAAGCTTCCATTTTAATGAAACGGATTTTTTCCGTGGGACAAAAATATGTCTAAATACATTGCAGGACCTGAGATTGAACGTCTCATTCAGATTTTATCACGGTTACCAGGTCTTGGTCCACGTTCAGCGCGTCGTGCTGCGCTGCATCTTATCAAAAAAAAGGAGACTTTGCTCGAGCCTTTAGGAGCAGCTATACAAGCAGCTATCGAAAAAGTCGGCATTTGTTCTGTTTGTGGAAATGTCGATACCATTGATCCTTGTTCAATTTGTACAGATTTGCGCCGCGATGATACAACAATCATCGTTGTTGAGGATATTGCTGATCTGTGGGCTCTTGAACGCGCAAAAACTTTAGCCGCACGTTACCATGTGTTGGGTGGACGACTCTCCCCCTTAGATGGAATAGGTCCTGACGAACTCAACATTGCCACCTTAATACAACGTGTTGTACAAAATCCTATTACGGAGATTATTCTTGCTGTCAATGCGACTGTCGAAGGTCAAACAACTGCTCACTATATCACTGATCAGCTTTCTAATTTTCCAGTTAAAATTACGCGACTTGCTCATGGTGTGCCTGTAGGAGGCGAGCTTGATTATCTTGATGATGGAACTTTAGCAGCAGCTGTACAAGCACGAACAAATCTTTAAAACTTTTTCTTATCTGTTATCTCTTTTTGTTTGCTATCATTTCTTTGTTATGGGGGAAATATTAAAATGATAAAGAAAAAACTTTCACTTTTAAACGACTTTGGTCCTGGTATTTTCGTATGTTTACTCATATCAGCCTTAGCTTATGGCTTAGAAGTTGTAGAAAAACAGCTTTTTGGACAAGCATGGCTTGAAAGCCTTGTTTTGGCAATTCTTTTAGGATCGATTATCCGTAGTTGTTTTCCTTTGCCAACATATTTTCAAAAAGGTATCACCTTTTCTGCAAAAACACTTCTTGAAATTGCTATCGTTCTTCTAGGAGCAAGCATTAGCATTAACGCAGTCCTTTCAGCTGGTTGGAATTTGCTTGCTAGTATCATATTCGTGATATTCGTAACGATTATCCTGAGCTTTGCCATCGGCCGACTTTTCGGGCTTTCTACACATTTGGCAATGCTGGTCACTTGCGGGAATGCTATTTGTGGCAATTCAGCTATTGTCGCTGTTGCACCTGTCATTAAAGCAAAGCATGACGAAGTAGCCGCATCAATTGCTTTTACTGCTCTTTTAGGAGTTCTTATTATTTTATTTCTACCCTTTTTACATCCATCTTTGAATTTGTCATTTAGCCAATATGGCGTGCTTGCTGGCATGGTTGTTTATGCTGTACCGCAAGTTTTGGCAGCAACAGCATCTATCTCTTTTGTAAGCGTCCAAATTGCAACAATTGTTAAATTGGTACGCGTTCTCATGTTAGGTCCTGTTATTTTTATTCTATCAATTATCTATCATCGCTCAGCACAAACACGTTTTCGTCTACATACTCTTGTGCCATGGTTTATAATCGGTTTTATTATCATGATGCTTATCCGCTCAAGCGGACTTATTCCTGAAACGGCTATAAATCCGATCAAACTTATTGCTCAGGTATTCACTATCATTTCAATGGCAGCATTAGGTTTAGGTGTTGATATACGATCATTAAAAAAAGCAGGATGGCGCGTCATTTTGACTTCAACCTGCTCCATAATTATTCTCGGTATTTGTAGCCTTATCATGATACAATTGAATGATTTAAATCATATAACATTTTGAAATATGCATTGATTGTTTCTTTTTTCAACGGAGTATACAATCAATCCAAAGTCTTACTACTACTAAAATCAGCTCTTTCATAAAACCAGCAAAAATTCTAAAAATTTGCCTATTATTCTATACAAAAATTGAAAGAGCTATAATATGAAGCGCAAACTGCCAAAATTACTTTTTAACCCATAATAATTTGCAGCGATATAGTATTAAATACGTAAATCATACAAAATAATGCTATTTCTTTCATCTCTAATCTTATTAAATTAAAGTTTGTATAAAAGATTGATAAATATACACTTTAATGGGGTTACGTCTCTCACGAAGAACAAAACGCCCAAAACAGAATATATTTATGTTGTGCATTCACGTTCTTGTAAAAAAACACCTCTCAACGCACTTGAGCTCCCTTTCACGGCAGTGCCTATGAATAACATACTGTAAAATCCCCATGACGTGTATAAAATACATTATACTCCCCATCTTTTCGCTTGTGAAGTACAAGCCGGAACGTTATACTATCAGCTCTATTTCTAGCTCCCAATGTTGCCGATAGCGCTTGCATCAAGATGATTCATAAGAGCCATTTTTAGTCCTTTCTTAATAGTTTTTTACCTACACACCAGCCTCGTTTGTGGTGTGCAAGCAAGTGATTTCAATTGATTCAAGATAAGCAGATTTAAAATAAGAAAATCTTACAATGTCCAAGGATCTTATTTAACATGGAAATAATAAATATCATTATAAATCAATGTATTAACAATAAAAACAAATAAGAATCAAATCAATAGCTCATTCTATTCTATAAAAGATATTGTTGCTTATTGGCACTAGTAACTTTCTTATAAATGGAATATACGACAGTAAAAAGATTAAAAATATAACAGGCCTTTCGTTTATCGTTTTATTCAACTAAACTATTTTTATGCTTATCCTTGCTATAGATACTGCTTCAATTTATTGTGCTGTTGCACTCATTTGCCATAAGTCTGTTATTGCGCGCATCAATGAGCGCATGAACAAAGGACATGCTGAAAAACTTATTGGGCAGATTACACAAATAATGACACAAGCCAATATGACGCTTGATCAAGTTGAACGTATTGCTGTCAATATTGGACCTGGATCGTTTACTGGTGTACGTGTCGGTGTTGCAACAGCGCGCGCTTTGGCATTAGCACTTGAGATACCAGCTGTTGGAGTGAGTGCTCTTGAAGCATTAGCCGCACAAGTAACAACCAATGAAAATTCTACATCGGCAATTACTGTTGTTATTGAAGCAGGAAGAGATATGTTTTACCATCAAAATTTCCATAAAGATCTCACACCTTTGGGAGCGCCGGGATTAAAAACAATTGAAAATATCCTCGAAGATTTGCCAAAAAAAACCCGACTGACTGGCTCAGCCGCTGATGTCGTTGTACAGCATATTAAAAACCATAAAATAAACGAAAAAATTGTTCTAGAAAAAATCCCCTGCGAAGCGGCTGATATTGTAAGCTATGCTTATCTTGCTGCCAACAAACAACCACAAAACTCACCTCGCCCACTCTATCTTCGCAGTGCTGATGCAAAACAACAAACCGATTTTTCTTTACCACGAAAAAAATAATGTCCAAATTTTCATTGACAAAAAAAAATTTTGAGATTGCTCCGCTACAAATTAATGATAGTGCTGCTCTTCATCAAATTCATCAACATTGTTTTACCCCTGCTTGGACAAAACAAGCTTTTGATAATTTCTTAACAGATCACTCTATCTTCGGGTACAAAGCTTTTCTCCTTGATCACCCTGATCAAATTTTAGGCTTTTGCCTCTGCCGTCTCATCCTTGATGAAGCAGAAATCATCACAATTGCTGTCCACCCTCATTATCGTCAACAAGGAATTGCTACCCTTCTTGTCGATCGCACAATTTGCCATCTTCACAACAAGCGCGCTATAAAATTATTCTTGGAAGTAGAAGCTACAAACCTTTCCGCTTTGAACCTTTATCAACGCTTCAAATTTCAAAAAATTTCTGAACGTCTTGCCTACTACCCGTCAAAAAATGGTCGCGGTGATGCAATTATCATGCAAAAAACTTTTAAGCAAATAGATTGAGATTTGTGTAAAAAACATTTAGACATGCGCTATGAATAAAGTAAATCCTAAAAATACGCCTCCTGTTGCTCCTAAAAAGGTTTTCATCAAAACCTATGGATGTCAAATGAATGTTTATGATAGCCAACGGATGACTGATAGTCTCAGTTCACAAGGCTATGTGACAACACAAACTCCCAATGATGCCGATCTTATTCTTGTTAATACCTGTCATATTCGTGAAAAAGCAGCAGAAAAACTTTATTCTGATCTTGGTCGTTTGCGCATTATGCGTCAAGAACGCACACCTGATAAACCCTTGACAGTTGGTGTAACAGGTTGTGTTGCACAAGCTGAGGGAAGTGAAATTTTGCGCCGTGCTCCAACAGTGGATCTTGTTATTGGTCCGCAAATGTATCACCGCTTGCCAGAATTGTTAGAAAAAGTCAAACAAGGAAAAAAAATTATCGAAACAGACTATGCTGTTGAAGATAAATTTGCTCATTTGCCGCCTCACAATAAACATGCAGTAAGAAAACGGGGTGTTAGCGCATTTCTAACAGTACAGGAAGGGTGCGATAAATTTTGCACTTTTTGTGTTGTTCCCTATACGCGGGGTGCCGAAATATCACGGTCCGTCGAGCAAATTACCGAGGAAGCCCGCCAACTCATAGAAGCAGGTGTTAAAGAAATTACGTTGCTTGGACAAAATGTTAATGGTTGGCATGGACAAAGTGTTGATGGAAAAACTTGGCGTCTTGGCGATCTTCTTTACCATCTTGCAAAACTTGATGGTTTAAAGCGTTTGCGTTACACAACCAGCCACCCACGTGATATGGATGATAGCCTTATTGCCGCGCATCGAGACCTTGATATGTTAATGCCTTACCTCCATCTGCCTGTTCAATCAGGTTCAGATCGCATCTTAAAAGCCATGAACCGACAACACAAAAGCTCTCATTATCTTCATCTTATCGAAAAAATTCGAAGCGCACGGCCAGATATTGCCTTTTCAGGCGATTTTATTGTAGGGTTTCCAGGAGAAACAGATGAAGATTTTGAAGAAACTATTAAACTTATTCAACAAGTGCAGTACAGTTCAGCTTATTCTTTTAAATATTCCCCCCGTCCTGGAACAGTGGGAGCCACAATGAAAAATCATGTTGATGAATCTGTAAAAGATGCCCGACTTCAACATTTACAGCTCCTTCTCCTTGAGCAACAAGATGCATTTTTGCGTTCTAAAATTGGTCAAAAAACGAACGTTCTTATCGAAAAACCTGGACGTCACTCAGGGCAAATGGTAGGACGTTCCCCTTGGCTTTTACCTGTTGTTGTCGATACAAAAGCCTCTACAGGTAGTGTGATAGAAATTCATATTAAAAATGCAAGCTCAAACAGTTTTGTTGGTGAAATGATAGATAGATAAATATGCCTCTAAAACCTTGTTCAAAAATAAATATTTTGGAAAACTCTTTTATTTTAAAAGAAAATGATTACATCTAAAGCGTGCACTTTTTGTAAAAAATTGTCTTTTATAAAATTTACTTAACAAAATGTGCAATATTTATATAGAATGGAGAATAGGCTGAAAGCTTCAACCGAAAAAATAAAGCGTATTAAAGAAAAAGTAAATACGTCCCTTGAAAAGACTGATACCTTGAAACAAACAAGCGTTTCAGATGTGAGCCAAGTTGTTTTGATTTTCGAAAATAATAAATATGCAAAAGCAGTTTTTGGTAAATTTGACGAAAATCTCGCTTATATCGAAAAAAAACTCGAACTTCGTATTCATCCGCGTGGTAATGAAGTCTTAATCCGTGGAAATATTTCTGTTATAAAACGTGCGCAATATGTATTGCAGCAACTTTATGAACGTGCCAAAACACATCAAGAGCTCACTTTATCAGATATAAAAGGAGCGATTGCTATGGCAGATATACCAAAGAAGCAGAAAGAAGATACCATAACACACAAACCTGCAACGAAAACTATACCAGCACGGTTGAGTACCCATAAAAAAATAATTCATCCAAGAACTCCAACACAAGATGCTTACATAAGCGCTATGGAGCATACTGAACTTGTATTTGGTGTAGGACCAGCAGGAACAGGAAAAACGTATCTTGCTGTTGCTCATGCTGCAATGCTTCTAGAACGTGGTATCATTGAGCGAATTATTCTCTCACGTCCAGCTGTTGAAGCTGGAGAACATCTTGGTTTTCTTCCCGGTGATCTCAAAGAAAAAATCGACCCATATTTACGACCACTTTATGATGCCCTTTATGATATGATGCCCGCTGAAAAAATAGAACGTATTTTAGCTTCTGGTGTCATAGAAATTGCTCCTCTTGCCTTTATGCGCGGACGAACACTTGCCCATGCTGCTGTTATTCTTGATGAGGCACAAAATACTACGCCCATGCAAATGAAGATGTTTCTCACACGTCTTGGAGAAGGAACGCGTATGATTGTTACCGGTGACGTAAGCCAAATTGATTTGCCTACAGGGCAAAAATCAGGTCTCATTGAAGCAATTCGCATTCTTTCAAATGTAGAAAATATTGCAATCGTGCATTTTGATGAAAAAGATGTTGTACGCCATCCACTTGTTGCTGCTATCGTTCGTGCTTATGATCGTGATTCAGAAACACAAAATAAAAAAAATCATTCGCATGCGATGCATTAAAAAATGAATTTGATTCATCATGATTATTATTGATATAATGATTAAAAGCGCAGGGTGGAATGATGAGAAAATGCTTTATAATATCACTGAAAAAGCATTAATGACAACTATGCATCATGTTTCATTGGCAAATGTTGTAAGCGAGATTAGCTTGCTTTTTACGGATGATGAACATATGGCACAAATCAATGCACAATGGCGCAACAAAAACAAATCTACTAATGTATTATCCTTTCCTGCTTTTCCACTTAAAGCTGGAAATCGACCTGGTCCCATGCTCGGTGATATTATTATTGCCCGAGAAACTGTTGTTTTCGAAGCAGAGAAAGAAGGAAAAACATTTCAAGACCATTTAACACATATGATTGTTCATGGTATCTTGCATCTGCTTGGTTATGACCATGAAACTGATGATGAAGCATATAAAATGGAAAAGCTCGAAAGAGAAATTCTTCAAAAGCTTTCCATAAAAGATCCTTACGCTGAATTGTCTATCAATGATAAAATTTAACTTTTAAAATTAATATTACAAGCATACCATTTAAAGCCTCTTATTTATCTATTATAAGAAAGAAAGTTTAGAAGATTTCAAAACCATGGACAACAAAATAAATACACAAAATAATAGTCAAACATCTTCTAACAATGAAAAAAAACCTTCTCAACAGACGAATCATACAGAAAAATATTCTCTAATGAATCATTTATTTTCATTCTTACGTGGTCGTAATTGTGCACCTACGTCACTGCGCGATGATCTTACCGTTGCCCTCACGACTAACAATGAAAAAGATACCGCCCCCTTCTCGCCTGAAGAACGTACTATGCTGCATAACATTTTACGCTTACGTGAAGCACGCGTGGATGATGTTATGATACCTCGTTCTGAAATCGAAGCATTAGAAATAAACTCTTCACTTGGAGAAGCACTTAAATGTTTTGCAAAAATTGGTCATTCTCGCATACCCGTTTATGCTGAAACTTTAGATGATCCGCGCGGCATGATCCATATCCGCGATATTCTTAACTATATGATTCGCTTTATTATCAATCCAACAAAAACCGAACAAAAATCCGATTTGCTTCAATTAAACCATACAGACTTACATACTCCAATCGGTGAATTGGACTTGATCCGAACAGTTCTCTTTGTTCCCAGTTCTATGCTTGCAAGCAAATTATTAACACGGATGCAAACGACACGAACTCAAATGGCTTTAGTTATTGATGAACATGGAGGAACAGATGGTCTCGTTTCAATGGAAGATATTGTTGAGTTAGTCGTTGGGGATATCGAAGATGAACATGATAATGTCGACAATGCTATCGTACGTGAACCAAATAATAAATGGCTCGTTGATGCAAGAACTGAACTAGAAGATGTGGAGAAAGCTCTTGGTCCTGATTTTATCGTAGGGGAATATGGTGATGAAGTTGATACTATTGGTGGTTTGATCGTCTCCATTCTTGATCGCATTCCTGCCAAAGGTGAAATTGTTGAAGCTGTACCTGGCTATAGATTTCGTATTTTAGAAGCTGATAAACGCCGGATTAAACGGTTGCGCATTTTTCGCATTCCAAAAAATGAGAATCTTGAAAACAATGCCATCCCTAAAGAATAGTCCAGCGTTTTTACACAATTTCATCGTTTTTTTGTTCTCTGTTACAGGCTGGAAACGCCAAGCATGGATATTTCTGTGTGGCGCTCTTACTTCTTTTGCACTTCCACCCTTTTATTTAACACCTCTTTGCTTTTTAACTTTCCCTCTCTTTATTGTTTTACTTGACTCAATACAGACCACCAAAAATAATAAAAAACATTTTTTTACTTACGCTTTAAGCTGTGGAACCTTTGGTTTTAGTTATTTTATTTGCGGACTTTGGTGGCTATGCAATGCTTTGTTAACAGATCCAGATTCTTTTGGTTGGGCCGTCCCATTAGCCATTTTAGTCCCTCCACTCTACCTTTCTCTTTATTGGTTTTTTTCTGGTTTCATTGTCGGTTTATTATGGACAAAAGGAATAGCACGCTTTTTTGTTTTAGCCTTTGCATTAGGATTGTCCGAGTGGTTGCGTGCGTTTTTATTCACAGGATTTCCATGGAATTCTCTTGGCTATACAGCCATGCCAACCCCAATGTTCATGCAATCTGATGCAATCGTGGGACTTTACGGAATGAATATTCTTGCTGTCTTAGCCTACAGTTTGCCAACTGTTTTATTAACGGATGAAAAAAAGAAAGTGGCACTTTCTCTTTGCTTATCACTTATCTTCATTCACTGTGGTTTTGGGTTTTATCGTCTTCATACTATAGAAGGCACAGCTGAAGATCAAAAAAGTGCTTATTGGGTGCGCATTGTTCAACCGTCCATCCAACAAAATATAAAATTGCGTGATAATACACGAGAAGCTATGTTGGAAGCGCATATAAAGCTAAGTGCAACACCAACAACCGATCAAAATTCAGAACCTGATTTTATCATATGGCCTGAAGCTTCCGTTCCTTATCTTCTCTATGATAACTCATCTATCACAATGCACATTGCCTCTCTTTTAAAACCTAAACAATGGGCTATTATCGGAGCAATACGCGCCAGCAATGATCTACCTCATTCCCAAACACAATATTTTAATACAATTGCAGTCATTAATGCTCAAGGTAATATTTTAAATACTTCTGATAAACTTCATTTGGTTCCTTTTGGTGAGTATCTTCCTTATCAGAATTTATTGAAAAAAATTGGATTGCGTACCCTTGCCGATACTATTGGTGGATATAGTGCTGCAAGTGTGCGCAAAATTGTTACAATGCCAAACGGATTTTCTTATCTACCCTTGATTTGTTATGAAGCAATATTTCCCCATGAAATGACTTTTAAAGGTTCCCCACCTCAAGCAATTATTAATATTACAAATGATGCATGGTTTGGTGTAACGCCTGGACCCTATCAACATCTTCAACAAGCACAGCTTCGTGCCGTTGAACTGGGAATCCCCCTCATACGGGCAGCCAATAATGGCATATCAGCTGTTATTGATTCTTATGGACGAATCGTTGTAGCTCTTCGACAAAATGCTGTGGGCATTATTGATTCACAAGTTCCATCATCCATTACCCCTATAGGAAGCAATGAATACAGAACTTTCTCTACTTTTATCTTATTCATCCTTATGCTATTGTGTCGTATTGGTTTTGGTTTTACAAAACAGCTTAAATGATTCAAGTGCCCTTTGTACGGTATTATGTTGCGTGTACCAGTAATATTGGGAAAAAATATTACATATTGTTTTAATTATATGATAAATCAGCTGCGCATAAATATGATGTTGATTTAGAAAAAAAGTGCTGGAAATAAAGAGTTGCATTATGACCGAAACTAGAAAAAAACCTGACCCTATAGATATCTATGTTGGAACTCGTATCCGTTTACGTCGTAATATTTTAGGACTCACTCAAGAGAAACTAGGTGAAAAATTAGGAATTACTTTTCAGCAAATCCAAAAATATGAAAAAGGAACAAACCGTATTGGTGCCAGTCGTCTTCAAGCGATAGCGGAAATTATGGATGTTCCTGTTTCTTACTTTTTTGATAAAGGTATTACCTCCCAACAAGTAGAGGGTTTTGCCGAAAGTGATCACAATTTTATAGACTTTTGTTCTAGCAGCGAAGGGATTCAGCTCATGCGCGCTTTTACAAATATATCTGATGCTAAAGTGCGTCGAAAAATTATTGACTTGGCAAAAGCACTTTCTGAGGAAGATTTGACAAATAAGTTATAAATTAAAATTATATCTTTTCTCTTTTATTCATATAAATTTGCATTGACTATTTGCTGTAGAATTAGCAAATGGTGACGACTTTAGTAAGCAATTGATTAAATCTTTGGTTTTCTTTTTTGAAGGAGTTCCTATGCCGCATCAAGATTATCTTTTTACGAGCGAATCGGTATCGGAAGGACATCCTGATAAAATTTGTGATCGTATTTCCGATGAAATCGTTGATATGATCTATAAAGAAGCTGAAAAGACTGGTACTGATCCATGGTTAGTACGCGTTGCCTGTGAAACTCTCGTTAGTGTAAACCGTGTTGTTATCGCTGGTGAGGTACGTGTTCCCGATACGCTATTAAAAAAAGATAAAAATAAAGAATTTATCTATGATGAAGCTGGCTTTCCACTTATTAATCCTACGCGTTTTCGTACAGCAGCGCGCCGTGCTATTCGTGCTATTGGCTATGAACAAGCAGGATTCCATTGGAAAACTGTTAAAATTGATGTTCTTTTGCGCCCCCAATCAGCTGACATTGCAAGAGGCGTTGATAATGCTACAGATCGGCACGGTGAAGAAGGAGCAGGTGATCAAGGCATCATGTTTGGATATGCTTGCCGTGAAACGCCTGATCTCATGCCTGCACCAATTTATTATGCGCATAAGATTCTCAAACTTCTTGCCGCAGCACGTCATAAAGGAGAAGGAGAAACTGGAAAATTAGGACCAGATGCTAAAAGTCAAATAACCATACGCTATAAAAATGGAAAACCTATAGAAGTAACATCCATCGTTCTTTCAACGCAGCACCTCGATGAAAGTTGGGATTCCAACAAAGTACGTACAGTGGTTGAACCTTACATTCGCCAAGCTTTACATGATATTCCCATTGCGGCTCAATGTAGTTGGTATATTAACCCAACAGGAAAATTTGTCATTGGAGGCCCTCAAAGCGATGCCGGATTAACGGGACGCAAAATTATTGTGGATACTTACGGAGGTGCAGCACCCCATGGAGGCGGTGCTTTTTCAGGAAAAGATACAACAAAAGTTGATCGTTCTGCTGCCTATGCGGCACGCTATCTGGCTAAGAATATTGTTGCTGCTCATTTAGCAGAGAGATGCACCATTCAACTCTCCTATGCAATTGGTATTGCACAACCTTTATCTATTTATCTTAATCTTCATGGAACAGGAAAAGTCGATGAAAAAGTTATTGAAGAAGCCATCCGCAAAATAATGGACCTTTCACCAACTGGAATTCGAAAACATCTTGACCTTAATAAACCTATCTACACAAAAACAGCGGCTTACGGCCATTTTGGTCGGAAACCAAAACATGATGGTTCGTTTTCATGGGAAAAAACCGATCTCGTGAAAATACTTCAAGCAATGATTTAAGTCGCATGATTAAACATAATACACGCAAGAGTGAAGCCTTTTTTGGACGCAGACAAGGAAAGCAGCTACGAAACAGTCAGCTTGCGCGTATAAAAATGCTTCTCCCAAATTTTAATATTGATTTAAATGTCCCTCCTCCCCCAAACCTTACATCCTTATTTTCAAGCAAAGTAAGAGAAATTCGACTTGAAATCGGCTTTGGTGGAGGTGAACATTTACTCCATGAAATAGACTATTTTCCACAAACCGGTTTTATCGGCATCGAGCCCTTTATCAATGGCATGGCAAAAATATTGTTGTCTCTTGAACAGCATCAAAACCATCAAAATCGTCTTCGCCTCTATAATGATGATGCTACACGCCTCCTTGATTGGCTCCCTGATAACTCGCTTGATGGAATAGACCTCTTCTATCCTGATCCTTGGCCGAAAAAGAAACACTGGAAACGACGTTTCATCAATATAAAAAATCTCAACCGTTTTGCTCGCGTTCTTAAAATGGGAAAAAAACTTCGCTTTGCGAGTGATATAGACAGTTATGTAAACTGGACCTTATACCATTGTGCACAACATGATCACTTTGAATGGGAAGCAGAAAGCCCTCAAGACTGGAAAAAACCTTATCCACAATGGAGCGGAACCCGCTATGAAGCAAAAGCTTTACGCGAAGGACGAACGCCTGCCTATCTTACCTTTATCAAGAAATAAATGATCAAGCGCTTTTTTCATAAACAACTTGAAAAAATTTGAATTTAAGAGTATCAATAGTTAAATTCTTGGTCTTATGATGAAGGGTGGGTCGTGAGACCCGCTCTTTTTTAATATCATAAAACTGGTGAAATAATTTGGATAAAATGTATGAACAAAGCTGAAAAAATAAGCAATCTTGATGAACCACGCCTGTTTGCAGAAGATGGTATCGAAGCACAGGTTGCTGCTCTTGTCATACCACTGCTTAAACCTTTAAGTTTTCGTTTGGTTCGTGTGAAACTTCTTGGACAAAATGGTTTAACGCTTCAAATTATGGTTGAACGGGCTGATGGTTCTATGACCGTAGAAGATTGTGAAACTGTTAGTCGGACTGTTTCCCCCCTGCTTGATGTGCGAAATGTTATTGAACGCAAATATCATTTAGAAATCTCATCTCCTGGAATTGATCGTCCATTGGTAAGAAAATCTGATTTTGTTCATTGGCAAGGGCATCTTGCAAAAATTGAAACTAACATAACAATTGACGGGCGCCGAAAATTTCGCGGAACGCTTACAAATGTCACGCAAGATGGATTTATTTTAAACACTGATAAAGCTGCTTATGGAGAAGTCATGTATACCCCTATTTCCTTTTGTGATATCATAAATGCGCATTTAGTGCTTACCGATGAACTTATCCGCGATGCATTGAGAAAAAATAAAGACTTAAATCAACAACTCATCTCCGAAGATAATCCTAACGACTCAATACAAACGTTCAATTTCAAATAATAATAATATCACTGGGAATTACCCATCGTGTGACACAAAGAAGGAGAAAATTGATGGCTACAAGCGCTAACAGGCTTGAGATTCTGCAAATTGCAGATGCTGTTGCACGTGAAAAGTCGATCGACCGTGAAATTGTCATTTCTGCGATGGCGGACGCTATTCAGAAAGCAGCACGTTCTCGTTATGGTCAAGAAACCAATATCCGTGCTGAAATCAATTCCAAAACAGGTGAAATTAAATTACAACGCTTGCTTAAAATCGTTGATGTCGTTGAAGACTATACAACGGAAATTACTTTGTCCGATGCACTCAAACGTCAAGCAGAAGCAAAAATTGGTGATTTTTTTGCTGATCTTTTACCTCCTATGGATTTTGGACGTATCGCAGCGCAATCTGCTAAACAGGTTATTGTACAAAAAGTACGTGATGCAGAGCGTGATCAGCAATATGAAGAATTCAAAAATAAAGTGGGTGAAATTATCTCTGGTACAGTAAAACGTGTGGAATATGGTAACGTTATCGTTGATCTAGGACGTGGTGAAGCTATTGTGCGTCGTGATGAATTAATTCCTCGTGAATCCTTTCGCTATGGAGACCGTATTCGTGCTTTTGTCAATGATGTGCACCGTGAAACGCGTGGACCGCAAGTTTTCCTTTCACGCACACATCCCCAATTTATGGTAAAACTTTTCACTATGGAAGTGCCAGAAATCTATGATGGTATTATAGAAATCAAATCTGTTGCTCGTGATCCAGGTTCACGGGCTAAAATCGCCGTTGTTTCACGCGATGGTTCCATTGATCCTATTGGAGCATGTGTTGGAATGCGAGGAAGCCGTGTACAAGCTGTTGTTGCAGAATTACAAGGCGAAAAAATTGATATTATTCCCTGGTCGCCTGATGCAGCAACATTTGTCGTTAATGCACTGCAACCTGCTGAAGTTTCTAAAATCATCCTTGATGAAGATGCTGAACGTATTGAAGTTATTGTGCCAGATGATCAACTTAGCCTTGCTATTGGACGACGTGGGCAAAATGTTCGTTTAGCTTCGCAACTAACGGGGTGGAACATTGATATTTTAACGGAAAAAGAAGAATCTGAAAATCGTCAAAAAGAATTTACTGAACGCAGTAAATTGTTTATGGAATCCTTAGAGGTTGACGAAATGATCGGACAGGTTATGGCATCAGAGGGTTTTTCTTCTATTGAGGAAATCGCCTATATTGATCTTGAAGAAATTGCTTCTATTGATGGTTTTGACCATGAAACCGCTGCTGAAATCCAAAATCGTGCTCGCGAATATCTTGATCATCAAGAAAAAGAACTCGATGAAAAACGCAAAAAGCTCGGAGTTTCTGACGAATTGCGAACACTTCCCGGAATGACAAGTGCTATGTTGGTTGCTGTTGGTGAGGATGGTGTAAAAACAATAGAAGACTTTGCTGGCTATGCCGTTGATGATTTAGCTGGTTGGAGAGAACGTAAAGAAGGTCAAACACAGAATTTTTCTGGTATTCTAACCCCTTTTGACATTACACGCGCTGATGCAGAAGCTATGGTTTTAGCCGCACGTGTACAAGCAGGCTGGATAGACCAAGCTGATCTTGTTACAGAAAATCCTGTAGAAAATGAAAAAACAGATGATTTGAATGTGGATACACTTTAAATGAATGAACGGACTTGCATTATAACCAGAAAAAATGCTTCAGTACAAACGCTGATCCGTTTTGTTATTGGTCCCAATAATCAAATCGTTCCTGATCTTAAAGCTAATTTACCAGGACGTGGCGTTTGGATTTCTGCTCATCATGATGTTATTGAGAAGGCAATCAAACAAAAAGCTTTTCATAAAAATTTTAAAACAGATGTTGAGGTTGCACCAAATCTTGTGCATATTATTGATACGCTTTTACTAAAAGCCGCCCTTTCAAGCCTTTCCATGGCACGAAAAGCGGGAGCAGTTGTCATGGGAGCAACAAAGGTTGACGCCGCTATCCGCTCTGGTCAAGTTATTCTTGTACTTCATGCCAAAGAAACAACAGAAGATGGAAAACGAAAAATTGCACAAGCCATCCATACAATACAACAACAAACAAATCGCACTATAAAAACCATATCTTTATTTACAAGAGATGAAATGCGCGTGGCTTTTGGCACTAATCCTGTAATGCACGCCGCTTTATTGGACACAAAGGCTGCTGAAGGATTTCTTAAAATGACACATAAATTGATCAGCTATCGTGATAACAAGCATAGTAAGCTTGGTGAGATGACGGCACAAGCCGTGAAGGAAGTACAATGAGTGAAAATAACAACGACAAAACAACAGTCAAGAGGACACTAACTCTCAAGCGGTCTGTCTTGGAAACGAGCACGGTCAAACAAAATTTTAGCCATGGCCGTACGAAGGCTGTCGTTGTCGAAACCAAACGGCGTAAAATTACGCGACCCGATGAAAAAACGGAAAACCTACAGCCTATTACAAAGCCGCATGTGGCTCCCCAGCGCTCTAAACCACGTTTTGAGGAAAAAAAGCCTCGAGAATCTGTGGCTAAAAGCAATCTTTCATCGGCTGAAATGGAAGCAAGACTTCGCGCATTAGAAGAAGCACATATCCAAGAAAGAATAACGCGAGAACAAGCCGAAGAAGAAGCAAGACGCGCTAAAGAACGTGAAGAAATTTTACAACGAGAAATTAAAGAAAAAGAAATACATCACCAAAAAGAAGAAGAAAAACTGCCGGTACAGACTCCACCTGTTCCCCCACTCATCGAACAAACAGATATTCCTATTGCACCTAAAAATACAACTGTAATTGAAAAACGCAAAATAGATGAAAATAAAGAGGAAGAACGGTATAGCCGACGTACTAATCCTGTTAAATCAGAAATACGTGCACCCAAAATTATCAAAGGGGCTGATGAGCGACGTCGTGCAAAACTGACTCTTAATAGTGCACTGGATGAAGAAGGGAGCGCACGTGGGCGCTCAATGGCTGCAATGCGGCGCAGACAGGAAAAATTTAAGCGTGCACAAAACCAAGAACCAAGAGAAAAAATTTCTCGCGAAGTTGTTCTGCCTGAAACGATTACCATTCAAGAGCTCGCACAACGTATGACTGAGCGTTCTGTTGATGTAATTAAATTTTTGATGAAACAGGGACAAATGATGAAACCTGGCGATGTTATTGATGCAGATGTTGCCGAACTCATTGCTGTTGAATTCGGTCATACTGTTAAACGTGTTTTAGAATCTGACGTAGAAGAAGGCATCTTTAATATAACAGATAATCCTCAAAATATGCAGCAACGTCCCCCTGTTGTAACCATTATGGGCCATGTTGACCACGGAAAAACTTCTCTTCTGGATGCTATTCGCAAAGCAAATGTTGTTTCTGGCGAAGCAGGTGGTATTACGCAGCATATTGGTGCCTATCAAGTAGAACAAAACGGTCAAAAAATTACCTTTATTGATACGCCGGGACATGCTGCATTTACGGCTATGCGTGCCCGTGGAGCTCGTGTTACCGATATTGCCGTTCTCGTTGTAGCCGCTGATGATAGTGTCATGCCCCAAACGGTTGAATCAATCAATCATGCCAAAGCTGCTGGTGTACCTATCATTGTTGCTATCAACAAAATTGATAAACCAGCTGCGAATGCACAAAAAGTACGTACAGAACTTCTACAACATGAAGTATTTGTTGAAACTATGGGCGGAGAAACTTTGGACGTTGAAGTTTCTGCTAAAACCGGTCAAAATCTTGATAAACTTCTCGAAGCCATCCTGCTTCAAGCTGAAATGCTTGATCTGAAAGCAGATCCTCAGCGAACTGCAGAGGGCGTTGTCATTGAAGCCAAATTGGATCGCGGACGTGGATCTGTTGCAACAGTTCTTGTTCAAAAAGGTACATTACACCCTTCTGATATTATAGTTGCCGGAAATGAATGGGGGCGTGTACGTGCTTTGATTGACGACCATGGTCGCCATATCAAAGAAGCCGTTCCCTCTACACCAATTGAAATTTTAGGCATGCAAAGAACGCCACAAGCTGGAGATCGTTTTGCTGTTGTCACACATGAAGCAAAAGCACGCGAAATTTCTGAATACCGTCAACGATTAGCACGTGATAAAGCTGTCGCTCGACAAACTGGTTCGCGTGGTTCTCTTGAACAGATGATGACAAAATTGCAAACGACTGGTGTTAAGGAGTTTTCTCTTATTATAAAAGGGGATGTGCAAGGATCAATTGAAGCAATCGCTTCAGCATTAGAGAAGCTAGGAAATGATGAGGTTCGTGCGCGTGTTGTACATTCTGGTGCTGGTGGAATTACCGAAAGTGATATTTCTCTTGCGGAAGCTTCTAACTCTGCTGTAATTGGTTTTAATGTTCGAGCCAATAAACAGGCGCGTGATTTTGCTAAAACTCAAGGAATTGAAATTCGTTATTATAACATCATTTATGATCTTGTTGATGATATCAAAGCTGCTATGTCTGGATTACTCTCACCAGAACAGCGTGAAACTTTCCTTGGTAATGCTGAAATTCTAGAAGTCTTTAACATTACAAAAATCGGAAAAGTCGCAGGATGTCGTGTTACAGAAGGTAAAATAGAACGAGGAGCCGGTGTTCGCCTTATCCGCGATAATATCGTTATTCACGAAGGAAAGCTGAAAACACTCAAACGCTTTAAGGATGAAGTCAATGAAGTGCAAAGTGGTCAAGAATGTGGAATAGCCTTTGAAAATTACGAAGACATGCGCGCAGGAGACATCATTGAGACCTTCCGTATCGAACATATTAACCGCACATTATAAAATAATCCAATAACTTTCCTCATTTCACGACAGAGTTAAAGTGATTGGATTTTATAAACAATGTCTCTTTTTTCCTTATCTTGATGATTAAAAAAGAGGTCTTGTAGCAGGGATAAAACTTTGATGAAAAATGCAGGGCCATCACAACGACAACTTAGAGTAGCAGAGCAAGTACGTCACGCAGTAGCGCATATACTACAGCGTGGTATTTTACTTGATGATGTCTTGAAAGATATTGTCATTTCTATCTCTGAAGTACGCATGTCACCAGATTTAAAAATTGCTACTTGCTTTGTATCTCCTCTCAGCACTCTTAAAAAGACTTCCCATACAGATGTTATTGATACACTTAATAAACATAATCGTTTTCTCCGTGGAGAAATCAGTCATGCGTTGCGACAAATGAAATATATGCCAGAACTGCGTTTCCGACTTGATAATAGCTTTGATAATTTTTCAAAAATTGATGCCCTCCTTCGCTCGCCTGAGGTTGCGCGCGATCTTCACCATAGTGATAAAGATGAGGATTAGAGATATGGCACGGCAACGCAAAAAAAAGGGACGCCCTGTTTCTGGCTGGGTCATATTTGATAAACCAAAAGGAATGAAATCAACAGAAGCTGTCTCACAAATCAAATGGCTTTTTCATGCACAAAAAGCAGGACATGCAGGTACACTTGATCCTCTTGCTTCTGGTCTCCTTCCCATTGCATTGGGCGAAGCAACCAAAACCGTCCCTTATGTGATGCAAGGCAAAAAAACTTACCGTTTTCATATTGCTTGGGGGCAAGAGCGCTCAACAGATGATCTAGAAGGAGAAATAACGAAAACTTCTCTCAATCGTCCAACACAAGAAGAAATACTTGCTCTTCTTCCTCAATATACAGGTGTTATTTTACAAACACCTCCACAATTTTCAGCAATCAAAATTGCCGGAAATCGTGCCTATGATTTAGCGCGTGAAGGAGAAGTTGTTGAAATTCCGCCCCGTGAAGTGGAAATAGAAACTTTCAAGTTATTAGAAATGCCTACCAAAGAGCATTCTGTCTTTGAAATAACCTGCGGAAAAGGAACTTATGTGCGCTCTTTAGCACGCGATATGGGACATGATCTCGGTTGCTATGGACATATTGCTGATTTAAGACGTATTGCCGTTGCACCTTTTGATGAAGAAGACCTCATTACATGGGACGAACTAAAAGCCGCTATTCCGCCAAATAAAAACACTACAGATGAGAATAATCGTTCTTTTGAAAAAAACTTCTCAACACTCGATGAGCTCTTAATTGACACAAGCGCCGCATTGGATTGCCTCCCTCACTATATTCTTAATGAAACTCAAGCACAGAGAATTATAAATGGTCATTCTATCCTCTTGAATCATCATAAAATACCTCTTGATGAAGAGGAAGTTTGTGTCCTCTATAAGGAACAACTTCTTGCTATTGGCATTCTCGACAAAAGTCTATTTAAACCAAAGCGGATTTTCTCAATTTAATCGATTCTTTTCCACAACCACCTTTTGCGGAAAGATATTTTTCTCTATCAATTAAGAAAAATATGGTGCTTTTCATTGTCTATACTTACCGTATTCATATCAAAATTTAAGTCAGTGCTATAAGCTAACACCACCACACACTTTTTCCTCTTAATGTTGCAACAATCCTTGCATTTCAAGAGATTCATAAGTGGCTTTTTATTTCTTTTTCAATCGTTTTTTACTCACATTTTAATCCTCGTTTGTAATGTGCAAGCGAAGATGTAGACTGATTTACTCTAAACAGATTTGAAATGAGAAAAGCTTAAGATTTTTAAGACTATCATTCAACATGAAAATGGCAAATAATCATTATAAATCAATTAATTAACTATTAAAACAGCAATTTTTTGTTATTGTACTTATGCTAACAAATTAATCGAAATAACATTAACATAATTAATATTTACAAAAACTGTTTTAACTTTAAGGGAGATGATCAGAGGAAACTTTTAAAAGCATCTCATTGGCTTGCGGTATTGTTTGGCGTTCAATCATGCGGTGCACTCTTATACCGTTAGGAGCACAATTTAAATGACGCAGACGCTTATTGACTTCTGCATCTGCTTTTGTACGACGATGATTATGGCGTAAATAGTCTACCCATGTTGGCATATGATAAGCCTCTGTCCAATATTCAGGTCTTTCAAGATCTCGTAACAGGACCCACTGACGCGCACCATCACGTAATCGAATATGGCGTCGACGCATCATCACTTTGAGAAACTCTTCAAGATCATTTTCATGAATTTGGTAATCAATCATTATCATGATCGGGCCACTTCTTGCTTTGAGGTCAAGTAATAATTCCGGCTCTCTAAAATGATCAAGAGGATTTAAATCTATCTGAGGAATTTCTTGAATGCTAAATTTTACCCCCGCAAGAGCGCCAAAAATCAAGAATAGAGAACAAACGCTCAAAGCAATTGTTGGAGAATAACCATCAGCTAAACCTCCCCAGATTGCACTTCCAATAGCCATCCCCCCGGCAGATGCCGTTTGATAAAGAGCTAAAGAACGTGCAACAACCCAGCGTGGTGTAGAGAGTTGTACAGATGTATTAAACAATGATAAGGCCAAAACCCAACATAAACCTGCAGGAAATAAAGCAATATGGCTTATAATCAGTGAACGACTGATTCCCAATAAAAAGCAAGAAAAGGCGAAACCAATAAATGCACTTGCAATAATTGTTTCTGAACGAAAATGATGCCGTACAACTGCATTAATAATACCTGCTGTCATGGCTCCTAACCCAAAACAACCGAGCAATGTACCATAAAGAAGGGCACTTCCTCCAAGAACTTTATGCGCAACAATTGGCAAAAGTGCTAAAATCGAAATTGCTCCTATACCAAAAAGGAACGCTCGAACCATAATACTTAAGAGATTAGGTGACATCGCAACATAACGCAAACCATCTGAGACAGCTCCTAACAGCCTTTCTCGTGGTAATGAGTTGTTTTCATAATTCGACTTCCAGAAAAATAACGCACCAATAAGAGGAATATAGCTTATAGCACTAAACAAAAAAGCAGCCGATGCCCCTAAAGTTGCAATGATGGCACCACCAATAGCAGGACCAACACTCCGCATCAAATTAAAGCCAACACTATTCAAACTAACAGCAGCAGGAATATTTTCCCTGCTCACAATATCTCCTATCGTTGCTTGCCAAGAAGGATTATAAAAAGCTGTGCCACATCCAATCAAAAACGTAAAACATAACAAAAGCCAAGGTGTTAGAAATCCCATATAGGCTAAAACAGATAAACTCATCGATATGACCATCATCATAATCTGTACACACAACATAATTTGACGCCGATTAAAATTATCAGCTAATGCCCCTGCCATCAAAGAAAACATAACAAGTGGTAATGTTGTGGCACTTTGAACTAGCCCAACCATGGAATGCGAGGAACTAATCAACGCCATTAACCACCCTGCTCCAACAGCCTGTATCAGCCCCCCTAAATTAGAAATAAGAGTCGATGACCATAAATTTCGAAATACCGAATTACGAAAAAGTTTTAACGTTGAAATGCTCTGCATCTTTTCCCTCCAAATCGGTATTTATCACTTTTGTTACCACATACATGCTCATAATCTTTGTATCAAAAGGATGCATAATTCTTTAAAAACTTCTCATAAAACTCTATTTAAATCAATATTTCAAAACAAAAGCTTTTATTTAAAGAAAGACTTCAAAATGCTGTCAAGGACTAGTATTTTAACCTTCTTTCCTATATAAGAACGAAAATAGGTAAGAGTCTTCGACTTTTCCTGTTTTCTCATAGACCCTTGCTGAACGACATCTCGGCTATGGGTGACTTTATGTTTCTTCGTTTTTGGAAAGGATAATACGATGTCGATTACAGCTGAACGTAAACAAGCTCTTGTCGCAGAATACGCAAACAAAGTTGGTGATACAGGATCACCAGAAGTACAGATTGCTGTACTTTCTGAACGTATTTCTAATTTAACAAACCATTTTAAATCTCACAAAAAAGATAATCATTCTCGTCGTGGTCTTTTGAAGATGGTGTCTCAACGCCGGCGCCTTCTTGATTATCTTAAAGGAGTTGATCAAAATCGTTATCAGACACTTATAAAGAAGTTAGGTTTACGTCGCTAAAAGAAAAATGGAGGTGGTATTAAAAAAACCACCTATTTTTTCAATGTGTTGCTTTTAATTAAAAATTTTAAAAACTGATAAGTTATTATGGGATAGGACTGCTCATCGTTTTACATTTAATACGATTTACTGCTCTCTTCGTCGTAACAAAGGAAGTAATTTGTTGTCCACCCCAGAATTTGCAAATATGCTATGCACAACCAGAATGTAAGCAATCAAAGATTTAAACACTGGTCATTAAGGATAAAAAATGTTCAAAACGCACAAGATAGAAATTGAATGGGCCGGGCGTCCTCTCACCCTTGAGACAGGGAAAATAGCGCGTCAAGCTGATGGTGCAGTGATTGCTACCTATGGAGAAACTATTGTCTTAGCAACCGTTGTATCGGCCAAAAGCCCAAAACCAGACCAGGACTTTTTTCCACTCACTGTTAATTATCAAGAAAAATCCTATGCTGTTGGTCGAATACCTGGGGGCTATTTAAAACGTGAAAGCAGGCCAAGTGAAAATGAAACTTTGGTTTCACGTTTAATTGATCGCCCAATTCGTCCCCTTTTCGTTGAGGGATATAAAAATGATACACAAGTTATTGTTTCCGTTATACAGCATGATCTCGAAAATAATCCTGATATCCTTGCAATGATTGCATCTTCTGCCGCATTGACCCTGTCAGGGGTTCCTTTCATGGGGCCTATAGCTGGTGCCCGCGTTGGCTATTGTAATGGACAATATGTTCTCAATCCTCATATCGATGAAATGCCTGAATCAAAACTTGATCTTGTTGTTGCTGGAACAGAAAGTGCTGTTTTGATGGTTGAATCAGAAGCACAAGAATTACCAGAAGATATCATGTTGGGGGCCGTGATGTTTGGTCACAAAGGCCTTCAACCTGTCCTTGATGCCATTATAAAGCTTGCTGAAGTTGCTGCAAAAGATCCTCGTGATTTTGTTCCTGAAGATCTTTCTGAACTTGAAAAAGCGATGCAGAAAATGGCAGAAAAAGATATACGAAAGGCTTACACAATTACTGATAAGCAAGAACGTTATGCTGCAATTGATGCACTAAAAACAGAAATCATCAATAAATTTATGCCAGAAACAGAAGAAGACTGTCAATTCAGTACAGATCAGATTGCAACGGTATTTAAACAATTGCAAGCAAAAATTGTTCGCGGGAACATTCTTGATACACAAAAGCGTATTGATGGACGCGATCTTTCTACCGTGCGCCCAATCCAATCAGAAGTAAGTATTTTACCCCGTACACATGGATCAGCACTCTTTACTCGCGGAGAAACGCAAGCTATTGTCGTTGCAACACTGGGAACTGGTGAAGATGAACAATATGTTGATGCCTTAACGGGTATGTATAAGGAAACGTTCCTTCTCCATTACAATTTTCCACCATTTTCAGTGGGTGAAACAGGACGCCTTGGTTCTCCTGGTCGTCGTGAAATTGGACATGGCAAATTGGCATGGAGGGCAATTCACCCCATGTTGCCAAATAAAGAATCTTTTCCTTATACCATTCGTGCTGTCTCAGAAATCACTGAATCCAATGGATCTTCTTCTATGGCAACGGTTTGTGGAACCTCACTTGCTCTCATGGATGCTGGTGTTCCTCTCGCACGTCCTGTTGCTGGTATTGCTATGGGTTTGATTAAAGAAGGAGAACGCTTTGCTGTTCTTTCTGATATTTTAGGGGATGAAGATCATCTTGGAGATATGGATTTTAAAGTCGCAGGAACAGAAAATGGTATTACTGCCTTGCAAATGGATATCAAAATTGATGGTATTACCGAAGAGATTATGAAAATCGCGCTTGAACAAGCCAAAGGTGGCCGAATCCATATCCTTAATGAAATGGCGAAAGCTTTAACCAGTGCACGTGCTGAGCTGAGTGAATTTTCTCCGCGAATCGAAGTTATGAATATTTCTGTCGATAAAATCCGTGATGTTATCGGCTCTGGTGGTAAAGTTATTCGGGAAATCGTGGAACAAACGGGAGCAAAAATTAATATTGATGATGATGGTACCATTAAAATTGCTTCTGCTGATGCTAAAACCATTGAAGCAGCAAAACGTTGGATCCATTCTATTGTTGATGAACCTGAAGTTGGTGCTATCTACCAAGGAACAGTTGTAAAAACTGCAGAATTTGGTGCATTTATAAACTTCTTTGGTTCTCGTGATGGGCTTGTTCATATCTCTCAACTTGCATCAGAACGCGTCGCCAAAACAACCGATATTATTAAGGAAGGTGATAAGGTTTGGGTTAAATTAATGGGCTTTGATGAGCGTGGAAAAGTTCGGTTATCAATGAAGGTCGTTGATCAAACAACCGGAAAGGAAATCACCGGTGATAAAGCGATGAATGAAGAAAAGTGCGTGGATAAAAAAAAACAACCTGAAAATAAGCGCCGCCGTAAGAAACAAGAAGAGTAAGTTTTTCCTCTTATCGTATCATGAAATGCCATCCCAACATTGGAGTGGCATTTTTCTTTGAAAGAGCCCTATGTGTTATTATTTTTGCCTTTTGAAAATCATGAACTCCCGTATCCTGACCCAAACCAGTGTTGGCTAAGTTTTGGTTTAACAGAAATCCCAGCTCCAGAATGGGCACAAAATTTAAAAGTTATTACGCCTTGGCGACCAGATTTTTTAAAATTTGTCGATACTCAATTTCACTGCTCTCCTCAAATAGATAAAACCTTCAGCTATGATGGTGCATTTTTACATTTGAGCAAATATCGTGGTTTGAACCAAAATTGTTTTCTTGATTTATTAGAATGCGTTAAACCCAATGGATGGATTGTAATCAGTGGGAATAAAACTGCTGGCGCTGCTTCAATGATGAAATGGGTCAAAACAATTGTTCCCATCACCAATAAATTATCTAAAAATCATGGTCTTGTATTTTGGTTACAAGTTCCTCCACAAATTGAGAAACATAACATTCCGCAATTGCGCTCACCACCGCTCACTTTTGGTAAATTTCAAACCGCTTCTGGTATGTTCTCACACGGTCGCATTGATCCAGGATCTGCTGCCCTTGCTTCTTATATACCCAAAGTTATTTCTGGAAAAACAGCTGATTTTGGTGCTGGCTGGGGCTTTCTTTCTCACGTTGCACTTGAAAGAAGTGAGAAACTCACCGCTCTAGACCTTTATGAAGCAGACTACAACGCTTTGAGAGCAGCAAAATGGCACCTTAAATCCATAACAGCTCCTTTTCCAATTCATTTTTATTGGCATGACCTGGTGCATGAGCCTGTCACAAATCTGTATGATACAATTATTTCAAATCCACCGTTTCACACACAACAAACAACAGATATTTCATTAGGAAAAAATTTTATTATAAATGCTGCAAAGTGCTTAAAACCAAGCGGCAGTCTGCTTTTTGTTGCAAACCGCCACCTGCCTTATGAAACATTATTAAAAAATATTTTCCGCACAGTGTTGATACATGAACAAGCCCATGGTTTCAAAATTATCGAAGCACGCAGATAAACAAAACAAGCAATAACTTTCAAAGAATAAAACGGGAAAGATCGATATCAGCAGCAAGCTCGCCAATAGATTTTCTTACGTAAGCAGCATCAATTTTAAACGATGTTCCAGCTTTATCTGGCGCCGTAAAAGAAATCTCATCCAAAACGCGCTCCATCACTGTTTGCAAACGACGTGCTCCTATATTTTCAATCCTTGCATTTAAATCTACAGCAATATCTGCTAAAGCATCAATTGCATCATCTGTAATTTCTAAATGAACCTCTTCCGTTGCCATAAGAGCAATATATTGTTTAATCAAACTGGCTTCTGGTTCTGTTAGAATGCGTCGTAAATCTTCCCTTGTTAAAGGATTGAGCTCCACACGGATGGGCAAACGTCCTTGAAGTTCCGGTAATAAATCAGATGGCTTGGAAACATGAAATGCACCTGAGGCAATAAAAAGAATATGATCTGTTTTGATTTGCCCATATTTTGTAGCAATTGTTGTTCCTTCCACCAAAGGCAAAAGATCACGTTGAACGCCCTCACGCGAAATCGCAACACTTGCTCCACCGTCTCGGGTTGCAATTTTATCAATTTCATCAATAAAAACAATACCATCATTTTCAGCAACACGAAGCGCCTCTTGAATAATTTGCTCCTGATCAAGGAGTTTTTCAGATTCATCATCAATGAGCGGTTTAAAAGAATCCTTTACTGTCGTTTTACGGACTTTTGTACGACTGCCCATTTTGCCCAAAATATCTGATAAATTCATAATACCCATTTGTGCCCCAGGCATACCAGGAATATCAAAGGTTGAAGCACTATTGCTATTATTATCGGCTACTTCAATTTCAATCTCTTTCTCATCCAATTCACCTTCACGCAATTTTTTACGAAAACTATCACGGGTAGCAGGACTTGCTGTTTTACCAACAAGGGCGTCTAGAACGCGCTCTTCAGCATTCACGTGAGCCTTTTCTTTTATTTCATCCCGTTTCTTTTCACGTACAAGAGAAATGGCAATTTCAACAAGATCTCGAATAATTTGCTCAACATCACGTCCCACATAACCAACTTCAGTAAATTTCGTCGCTTCTACTTTCACAAAAGGTGCTCCAGAAAGTTTTGCTAATCGACGTGCGATTCCTGTTTTACCAACACCTGTTGGCCCTATCATTAAAATATTTTTTGGCATAACTTCTTCACGCATCGGCTCATCAAGCTGTTGCCTACGCCACCGATTGCGCAGTGCAATAGCTACAGAGCGTTTGGCATCATTTTGGCCAATAATAAAACGATCAAGTTCTGAAACAGTCTCACGAGGGGAAAATACAACACACATTTAAATAGCTTTCTCTAAAGAAGATAATTCTGCATCCAATGTTTCAATCGTAAAATGATCATTGGTGTAAACACAAATTTTAGCGGCAATAGCCATAGCTTTACGAGCAATAGTTTCTGCATCCAAATCCAAGTCCATGAGTGCCCGCGCAGCCGAAAGAGCAAAATTTCCTCCAGAGCCAATTGCCATAACCCCATCTTCTGGTTCTAAGACATCACCAAGCCCTGTTAGAGCCAAAGTTACTTTCTTATCAGCCACGAGCATCATCGCTTCAAGACGACGCAAATAGCGATCTGTTCGCCAATCTTTTGCAAGTTCTACACATGCACGCATAAGCTGATCAGGATATTGCTCAAGCTTTGTTTCCAATCTCTCCAGTAATGTAAAAGCATCTGCCGTAGCACCTGCAAAACCAGCAACAACCACTCCGCTTTTTCCAAGACGACGGACTTTACGTGCATTGCCTTTCATAATCGTTTGTCCAAGAGAGACCTGACCGTCGCCAGCCATCACAACTTTGCCACCTTTTCGTACCGTAATAATCGTTGTACCATACATTATATCTGGCTTATGTTCTGTCATAAGGAGACTCCTTAATATTAACTTTACTTTTTAATATTGATTTCTTTTCATACAATGTAAAACTCAATTACTATTGTCCTATTTAAGAACATATACAGAAAAACACAATGATTCAGCATCACTCAATTTTTTAAAATTGAAAAAATGATATCATTGTTGTCAATGTAAATTACTGCTAAATAGCTTTATTTAAACAGTTTGTACCCTTTAGAGGAAAATTATGAAAAAAATAGCCATAGGAACCTTAGGTGGAACAATTGCAATGACTGCTGATAGTTCTGGCCACATGCAACCGACTTTAACCTCAGATAACCTCATAAAAAATGTTCCTAATTTAAATGACGTTGCTGATATTCATGCACAAACATTAATACAAATGCCAAGTGGATCTTTATCTTTTAAAATTCTTTTTGAAATAATCGCTTGGGCAAAACAACAAATAAACGCTGGTGCAGAAGGTATTGTTTTAACGCAAGGTACTGATACTCTGGAAGAAACAGCTTTTTTTCTTTCTCTTTACTGGAAGGAAGCTGAACCACTCATTATAACTGGTGCTATGCGTATGCCTCATGAAGCAGGCGCTGATGGACCAGCTAATATTTTAGCAGCAACTCGTGTCGCGGCAGCCCCACAAAGTCGTAACAGGGGCGTTCTCGTTGTCATCAATGACACAATTCATTCACCTTATTGGCTGTATAAAAGCCATACCGTCAAAATTGAAACATTTCAATCAGGTCTTGCAGGTGTTTTAGGAACTATTTTAGAAGGAAAACTTATTTATTTCAATGATCGAAAATTTTTCCCAAAAACGTTTGATCTTCCCCAAAACCATGATCATCAAATTGCACTCCTCTATTCCTCTTTATCATCTGGTGCACAATTAATGAAACTATGCCTTGAAAGTGGGTATTATGCTGGAGTTGTTATTGCTGGTTTTGGTGCGGGGCACTGTAGTTTTCAAGAAGCAGACCTTGTACAACAATATGCACAAAAAATACCAATCATTATTGCTAGTCGTTGTTGTAATGGCTCAACAACTCGTATAACTTATGGCTATAAAGGCTCCGAAATCGATATGATTGCTTCTGGTGCTCTCATGTCTGGTTATTTATCAGCCGTAAAAGCGCGTCTACTTTTATGGGCTTTTTTGGCGCAAGGGCACTCATTAGCACAAATCCGTGCAAACTGGAATGACTGGACTGTAAGTTAATGAAAAATGATCTATTATCTTAAAAGAAGAGAGCATGCAAAACAAAATTTATTTAAAAATAAAGCCGCTCTTCTGTCTGCTCTTAATCAATTGCTGCTGCAAAAAAATCTCGACAAATACAAATGATTGATACGACTATACAAAAAATTAATCAGAAAGATAATCTGGTCAAATCCGTTTCTGACCGATATTCACCCTATCGTGTTTTTACTGCACAAGAATGGTCAGAGTTTCGTGAAGACACACCCCTTACTTTGACTTTTGATGAAATTAAGCGTCTACGCTCTATTGATGATCCTATCGATCTTAAAGAAGTCCAACGCATTTATCTTTCTTTATCGCGTCTGTTATCATGCCATGTTGAAGCAGTACAGGAACTTTTTCACAAACGTCAGCAGTTTCTCCATCAAGAAGAGAGTAGAAAAACGCCCTTTATTATTGGAATTGCTGGTTCTGTAGCTGTAGGAAAATCAACCACGGCTCGCATTCTTCAAGAACTGTTGAAACGTTGGACATCTAGTCTTAAAGTTGATCTAATCACAACGGATGGTTTTCTCTATCCTAACGCAATCTTACAGCAAAAAAATCGTATGAATCGTAAAGGATTTCCTGATTCCTATGACATTAAAAAACTGCTGTGCTTTCTTTCGGCTATAAAAGCAGGTATCGGAAATGTCCGTGCCCCACTTTACTCACATATGACCTATGATGTTCTAGAAAATCAGACAATTACCATTGATCATCCTGATATTTTAATTGTTGAAGGTATTAATGTATTACAGGTCAGTGATCTTCCTAAAGATGGAAAAGCTATTCCTTTCGTATCAGATTTTTTTGATTTTTCAATCTATGTCGATGCCGAAACAGAAGTCATTCGTCACTGGTATTTGGAGCGCTTTAAACGTTTGCGTAAAACAACTTTTCAAAATCCTGAATCCTATTTTCATCGTTATGCCCACCTCAATGAAAAAGAAGCCTCAAAAATCGCTGAGGATCTTTGGCAAACGATTAATTTAAAAAATTTACAGGAAAATATATTGCCAACACGACCACGGTCCAATCTCATTCTACGAAAGGGAAAAAATCATTTGGTCGAATATGTCGCACTTAGACGACTATAAGGATCTCATAACTATGCAGCACCACCACATTCATTTTACCTCAACGCGTATCGATAACAGTTGCCCTATCATCTTGGTAAACCAAAGAAGTCTTGCTAACTTATCACTTGATGCATCAACAACAGCATGGATAAAAGTTAATGACTTTACTGGCAAAGCAGGACAAATACTCTTTGTTCCTCACGAAACGGGGCATTTAAAAAAAGTTTTATTTGGAATTGGCGATGGTAACGATCCTTTTATCACAGGAGTTCTTGCTCAAAAACTTCCTGCTGGTCAATGGCATTTAGAAGGTACAACCTCTGATGAAATAAATACCTATCTTGGATTGGCATTTGGTAGCTATCAATTTAATCGCTATCGTCAAAATTCTTCTTTCAAATCATTATCCATCCATGTCAATGAGGCCGTTGATCTTAATGAACTCCAACGAATTTATGAAGCTGTCTTTTTCGTCCGTGATCTCATTAATATTCCAGCCAATGATATGAACACTGACGCTCTCGAAGAAGAAACTCGCCAACTAGGGAAAATTTATGGTGCTCATGTCCAAAGTATTTGTGGAGATGATCTCTTAACCCATAACTTTCCAATGATTCATGCCGTGGGACGAGCAGGCAGTACTGCACCACGATTGATTGAGTTACTCTGGGGGCAAGAACATCATCCTAAAATAACGTTGGTGGGCAAAGGCGTAACTTTTGATACTGGAGGACTCGATATTAAATCAGCCAATAACATGTTGCTTATGAAAAAAGACATGGGGGGTGGGGCAAACGTTTTGGGATTGGCTAAACTTATCATGGATGCAAAATTGCCTTTCCGTCTCCGTGTTTTGATTCCAGCCGTAGAAAATGCAATTTCTGCGAATGCTTACCGACCAGGCGATATTCTCAAAAGTCGTAAAGGCTTAAGTGTTGAAGTAGGCAATACAGATGCTGAAGGGCGACTTGTTCTTGCCGATGCACTCACCTATGGTGATGAAGAAAGTCCACAATTCATGCTTTGTATGGCTACTTTAACAGGGGCAGCCCGTATAGCATTAGGACCAGATCTTCCCGCATTTTATTGTAATGATTCAATATGGGCACAACAAATTTCTGAATCTGCTCATGCTGTCTTTGATCCTCTTTGGCAAATGCCCCTTTGGAAACCTTACCAAGAGATGTTATCATCACCAATTGCTGATCTTAACAATGTAACTGGAAATAGCTTTGCTGGTTCTATAACAGCTGCTTTATTTCTTAATTCTTTTGTTGAAAAAGCTGAACATTTTGCGCATTTCGACCTTTATGGGTGGGTTCCAAAAGAAAAACCAGGGTACCCTATTGGTGGATCAGCACAAACTATTCGTGCCCTTTATAATATTTTTAAAAAATGAATTTTGACACAAAATATCCACAAAAATGGACAATTTTGCAATTTCAAGAACAATTGCTATCGTTTTAAACTGTGTTCTTAGTTGTGTTTGAAGATAGAAACCTTACCAATAGAGTTTCCATGAGTTTATTTAAAGGTGAGAAACCAAAAAATGGAAAGCAAAAAGATGAACTCTAAAGACCCAAGACTCCATGCATTCAGAGATGATCTAGCAGATCAACGTCTTGAAACAGAAATTACCGCTCAGCGCTTTGTTCAAGGTGAAAAAAGACGCGTTAATACAGCGGTTGCTGGACTTTTTAAAGAAAATAATAAAAAAAGTGAAAGACAAACAGAATGCTTATTCGGAGAAGAACTTCTCATTTTTGAACAAGGGGAAACAATGTCGTGGGGACAATCACTCAAAGATGGTTATGTTGGTTATATTGATACAAAAGTTCTTTGTACATCAACCATAAAACAAACGCATGTGGTTTCGGTACCACGCACATTTAAATATTTACACGCTGACTTACATGGACCGATAGAGTTCCCTTTATCTATGGGAAGCAAAGTCAGTGTTGCTGATGAAATTGAAATCCGTGACACACAGTATTCTATTCTTGAAAATGGAACAGCAATCATTACGAACCATCTCAGCCCCATTGGACGCGTATATGAAGATTATGTTACGGTTGCAGAAACCTTTATCCGTACACCTTATCTTTGGGGTGGGGTCAGCGGTTTTGGAATTGATTGTTCAGGACTCATCCAACTCTCGATGATGATGACCGGTCAAATAGTTTTACGTGACACTGATATGCAGCAAAAAACTATAGGCAAGCTTCTTACAGACACTGATAAACTTCAACGAGGCGATTTGATTTTTTGGAAAGGTCATGTTGCTATTATGGTTGATCATGAAAATATTATTCATGCAAGTGGTTTTTCTATGGACGTTATGATCGAGCCATTGGAACAGGCAATTACGCGTATCGCTAAAAAAAATCAATATCCCATCGCAAAACGCCGTCCAATTTAGGAGACTTAATATATACCTCTTATAAAAAATTAATTGAATGTTTTTATTATACAATAAATTGATTTATAAGGATAATTATCCATCATTCACTCTGCGTCAAGAATTCTAAATATCGTAAAATTCTCTTATTTCAAATCTGTTTTTATGTTGAATCAATCAAAATCGCTTGCCTGTTTATCGCAAGCGAAATTGATGTATAAATAAAAATATCCCTTCTGAATGCTCTCAAATACCAAGAGCTATCATAATAACATTGGGACCAGCTTACTCCTTCATAAGCGTAAAGATGGTGGTGCTCAATGGCTTTATCGTTATACCATTCAGGCGCCAGTGTGAAATGGACTTGGGTACTTTAAGAAATGCCTTTTTAAAACAATCTCATAAATATGCAACGCAATAGCGTTCTGTATTATATGAGGAGTGTGCCCCCATTGTTCGAAAAGAGCATTTTTGATCTTTTCTTAAAGCTCATATCCAATATTCATTTAGAAGTCTTTATTAATATTCGCCTATCTTTAAATAGTGTAAAGACTCATCAACAGGCTTACTGAATAATATGTATTAAAATATCATACAGTTAATTATAATCATAAACTCGTATGACACCATTTGAATCAGCGTTTTCGATATTATCATATTTCACTGTTTCAAACACCTTTATTACAAACCAATAGAGAAATGAGCGTATTCTTTTCAAAAAAAATGAAGATTGCACAATTCCTTATATTTTTATCTCTTCCATTCTGAATGAAATACATAAACTTCATAAAACACTCTCACATTAATTTGTATTTCTCATTTATATACTTAAGTCAGATAGCTTTTTCCTCATCTCTCATACTATAATACAATCCCCTAAGTACTCTTCTCTTCATGTTTTTCTTTTATATTTAATAGTTCATTAGCCATATATTTTATTCAGTTTAAAATTATTTTTCACATTACATACTACCCTTTTTATGAGTACGTTATTGAATTTTTTTGATTGAGAAACAATAGAGCATCAAGAGAAATAATGAAACGATAATGTATAATTATCAATCATAAGCTATTATGAAATAAATACTTCTAATATTTTTCGGTGCATCCAAGACAATCTCTCAATGATAATCGCAAAAAGTATAAATCCATTATCTACCACCATTTTTATGCTTATGAAGCGTACAAAGGAACCATTATACACTTTTGCCCATTCTCAATATTGCGATACCCCCTAGTTGTTGGAGAGCGTTTTTTCAGCACGTATTTTATTTTTTTCTTAAATAACTTTATCCACATGACCCTCTCCGCTTGGAACGGGCAAAAGAATGGTTTTGATTAATTTAACATAAAACAGATTTGAAATGAGAAAAATTTTTACGACTCTGAACTTCCTCATTCAACATGAAAATTTAAAATTATCATTTTAAATCAATATATTGAATTATATTTAAACAATATTTGCTTCTTATAACACATTAAAGAAGATGATTTTTCAATACCTGAACCAATGGTTTATCAGCATTAGGCATAGGGTATTTATCAAGATCATTAATAAAAACCCATTCTAAATTTTGCCCTTCTCGTCCTTGCGCAACGCCCTCATAATGGTAACAAAGATACAATGGCATTAAGAGATGAAATGTTTCATAGCTATGGCTCGCAAACGTTAAAGGGTGTAAATTATTTGGTTGAACATAAATACCAAGCTCCTCTTCTAGTTCACGAATCAATGAAATTTCTGGAGTTTCACCTTGCTCAACCTTTCCACCAGGAAACTCCCATAAACCAGCCAGTGATTTTCCTTCAGGACGCTGTGTAAGCAAAACACGATTATTCTGATCGAACAATGCGCATGCAACAACAAGAAGAATGGAACTTTTTATACACATATCACTCCCCAATAGGGAACATAAAGATAACTGTCTTTTCTATCATATCCCCTCTGCTCCTAAAAGAGCTCACATACCCCATTTTCTCTGAAAATAATAAGTTGTTAAATATAAAGTGCATTCGTTAACTTCTATAATCGCTGTTGATCATAACGTACTCTTTTGTTAAATCGCAAGACCAAACTGTCGCCGTACCATTACCCAAACCGATATCAACACGAATTGTTATGTGTTTACTTTGCATATAAGTACCTATTGCTTCTTCACAATACTCAGGATCTCGTTCGCCATTAATCGCCAAACGATGTTCACCAAACCAAATCGTTAACAGATCACGGTCTACTTCAACACCTGCCTTACCCACTGCCATAACAACCCGCCCCCAATTGGCATCTTCACCGGCAATTGCTGTTTTTACAAGGGGTGAATTTGCAATTGAGAGAGCAATTGTTTTTGCAGCATCGTTTGTTGTAGCACCAATTACATTAACTTCAATTAAATGACGAGCACCTTCACCATCACACACCACTTGTAACGCAAGCTCATGCAAAAGTGCACTCAAGTGCTTTGAGAACACTTCATAACGCGGATCTGTTTTACATCTAATGCAAGGAAAATTTTCTTTTCCTGTCGCAAACATCATGAGTGTATCTGAGGTTGAGGTATCGCTATCAACCGTGATTGAATTGAAAGAGCTCTGAACCGCCTCTGACAACATGGATTGGAGTGCATCCGAAGAAATGGTAGCATCACTAACCACAAATGACAGCATTGTCGCCATATCGGGTGCAATCATACCAGCACCTTTTGCAATTCCATTAATGGTAACATGCTCTCCCCCACAGTCAAAAGTGCACGTAGCAAGTTTTGGAAATGTGTCCGTTGTCATTATGGCTTTTGCAGCTTCCAACCAATTTCCCTCTTCTGCTGTCTCTGTCATACTTGGTAACAGATTGACAATACCCGATGCATCCATTGGCTCACCAATAACACCCGTAGAAGCTATAAAAATTTCATCTTCTCTAACCTTTAAAGCGTTCGCTGCTGCACAGATGATTGCATTGGTTGTGTGCTTTCCTTTGCTTCCTGTAAAAGCATTTGCATTTCCAGAATTCACAACAACCCCCCTCGCAACCCCATGAGGAAGCGATGCACGACAATGCGCTACAGGGGCAGATGGACATTTTGAACGGGTAAAAACACCGGCCACACTCACTGGCTTATCGAATATGATGAAAAGAAGATCTGTACGATTTTTATATTTAATCCCAGCTTCAGCTGTTGCTATCCGTACACCAGATAAAGGAGAAAGCTCCTGGATCTTTTGAGGCGACAAAGGAGAAATTTTCAAAACCACAATATGCTTTCTATAAAAACGAATGAAATGACTGCAGATCAATAACCTCTCATAGAAAACTGCTAGTTTTTTTGAACAAAACTAACCTAGCAAATTATCTATTAAAGAGGCTATCCACCTATTTTTCCTAGCTACTCCGTATCTTCTTCATCGGATGTCTCATCGGGAAGTAGCGTCCCATTTTGATGAAGCGATTCCATGATTTTTGTAACATTAGGATCAGGGTATTTCACATCTATCTTGCTACGCAAATCAACAATCAGTTCTTGATAGCGCTTTTTTATCAGCTGTGTCCGCAACATCTCTTTAACATCATCAAATGCAGGCGGTTGTTTTACACGACGATCTTCTAATTTAATAATATGCCAACCAAAAGGACTTTCAACGGGTTGTTTCGTGTATTCGCCAACTTTCAAACCAAATGCTGCATCTTCAAAAGGCTTGACCATTTGACCATGGCTAAAATAACCAAGATCACCCCCAACGGCAGCAGAACCATCTGTTGAACTTTTCTTTGCAATCTCTTCAAAATTTTCGCCTTTATTCAAATGCTTAATGATAGCTTCTGCCTCTTTTCTCGTTTTGACCAAAATATGACGCGCTTTAACCTCATCCTCTTTAGGTAAAGCCGCAACTTCTTGCTTATAAAGAGCTTCCAAATCAGTGTCCGATATTTTATCAACAATCGCCTGTTTAAAATAAAGCTGCTGAAGAACATTGTCACGCATGACTGCCATACGTTTATCGTAAGCTTCTGTCTTATCAAGCCCTTTGCTTCTTGCTGCTTTTGCAAGTGCCTGCATATCTAAATAAGCTTTTAGAACCATCATACGGCGTTGTTCATCAGGAAAACGTGCTAAATTAGGATTTATTTCAAGCGCTAAATCATCTAATTGGCCTGCTGTAATATTTTTCCCATCAATAACCGCCATAATATGAGAAGGAGAAACGGATTTTTCAGAAGCTTTCTCTAAAGTCTTTAAATCATTCGACGATGAATTCAAACCTTCTTGGGCTTTCACCCCTAAACTTGTACTTGCCAATAAAGTTGATGCTAAAAACAGCGTGATAAAGTTAAATTTCATAAATATACTCCTTAAAAATGAAGGCAGGTTCAAGATTCCAATTTTCTTTACCATAACACTTTAATCTTTAAACATAGAGAAATAAATTGGTAATTTATTTCAAAAAAGTATAAAATTGTCCTTTTATCTCAGTTTCTCCAATCCTATCTAATGCAGATGAAAAACATGATAATAGAGAAAAATGACATATTGTATCTTAAATTACTTTGTATTGTATCAATTAAATAGCATACTTAAAGTTGACATAGAGCGCTTAGCCTCTTATCTCTACTTTACAATTAAAGTGGAAAATTGCACACCAGCAAGTATAATGGTACCATCTGCATTTCATGATGTCTCTAATGATATCAGATAACTTGAAAAAAATGTAGAGTATGGGGAAAGCGTATGAATTACCCAACAAGAGTGACAACAATTAAAAGAAAGGGCCAGAGATGGTCAGTTTAGGTGTTTTTGCCCGTAAGTTTTTTGGTTCTGCTCATGAGCGACATCTCAAAGCACTCCGCCAAAAAGTTGCACAAATTAATGCTTTGGAAGAACAATTCGTAAAATTAAGTGATGAGCAGCTTTGCCAAAAAACAGATGCCTTTCGTAAACGTCTTCGTGAAGGTGAAAGTGTTGATTTGCTCTTACCAGAAGCTTTCGCAACTGTTCGTGAAGCCGCAAAACGTGTTTATGACATGCGTCCTTTTGACGTACAACTTATTGGTGGAATGGTCCTTCACGACTGTGGCATAGCTGAAATGCGTACAGGTGAAGGTAAAACATTAATGGCAACTCTACCAATTTATCTCAATGCGTTGGAGGGTAAAGGCGTTCATGTTGTGACAGTAAACGATTATCTCGCTAGTCGTGATGCTGAAACAATGGGAAAAATTTTTAGTTTTCTAGGACTTACAACGGGCGTGATTCTTCATGACCTTGATAGTGATGCCCGCCGAGAGGCCTATGCATGCGACATCACCTACGCCACAAATAATGAACTAGGTTTTGATTATTTGCGGGATAATATGGCCTTCGATCGTAGTCAAATGGTCCAACGTGGACATCATTACGCAATTGTCGATGAAGTTGATTCGATTCTTATTGATGAAGCCCGTACCCCCCTTATTATTTCTGGTCCTCTAGAAGATCGTACTGACTTCTATAACCTTATTGATACATTTATTCCTGCCTTAACTCCAGAGGACTATGAAATAGACGAAAAACAAAAAACAACGACCTTTACCGAAGTTGGTACTGAAAAAATTGAAAAACTGCTTGAACAAGCTGGGCATCTTAAAGGTGAAAGTCTTTATGACATAGAAAATGTCGCTATCGTTCATCATGTCAATAATGCTCTAAAAGCCCATAAACTGTTTTCTCGCGATAAAGATTACATTGTTCGCAATGATGAAATCGTTATTATTGACGAATTTACAGGGCGAATGATGCCTGGGCGGCGTTATTCTGAAGGACTTCATCAAGCTTTAGAAGCTAAAGAGCATGTTGCTATTCAACCAGAAAACCAGACACTTGCTTCCATCACTTTCCAAAATTACTTCCGTATGTATAGAAAATTATCTGGCATGACTGGAACGGCAACAACAGAAGCCGAAGAATTCAGAAATATTTATGGTCTTGACGTTGTTGAAGTCCCTACAAATTTGCCAATACAACGTATTGATGAAGATGATGAGATTTATCGAACAGCAGAAGAGAAATATCGAGCAATTGTGCGTGATATCCGTCAAGCACACGAAAAAGAACAGCCTATTCTTGTTGGAACAACCTCTATTGAAAAGTCAGAACAATTGGCAGAGCGTTTGCGAAAAGAGGGCATTACCGGTTTTAGAGTCTTAAATGCTCGCTATCACGAGCAAGAAGCATACATCATTGCGCAAGCAGGAGTTCCTGGAGCTCTCACCATCGCAACCAACATGGCGGGACGCGGTACGGATATACAGCTTGGTGGTAATGTTGAAATGCGCATCCGGCAAGAGTTACAGGATATCCCTGAAGGTCCAGAGCGCACAGCTAAAATTGAAGAAATCAAAAAAGATGTTCAGAAGCTTAAAGAAAAAGCTTTAGCAGCTGGAGGGCTTTATGTTATCGCTACTGAACGTCATGAAAGCCGTCGTATTGATAACCAGCTTCGTGGACGTTCTGGTCGCCAAGGTGATCCTGGTCGCTCAAAATTCTTTCTCTCTCTTCAAGATGATCTTATGCGTATCTTTGGCTCTAACCGTATGGATGGTATGCTGCAAAAACTTGGATTGAAAGAAAATGAAGCTATTATCCATCCATGGATTAATAAAGCCCTTGAAAAAGCACAAAAAAAGGTCGAAGCACGAAACTTTGAAATTCGTAAAAATCTGCTAAAATATGATGATGTCATGAATGATCAACGCAAGGTTATTTTTGAACAGCGTATGGAAGTCATGAACGCAGATGATTTAACAGAAATGATCCATGAAATGCGCGATGAAGTCGTAGAGGATCTTGTAGAGGCCTATATTCCTTCAGGGACATATTCTGAAAAATGGGATGCAAAAACTCTCGAAGAAGAGCTTCAACACCTCTTTAATCTTGAGCTTCCAGTGGAAGAATGGGCAAAAGAAGACGGAATTGCCGAAGAGCAAATTCTAGAGCGTATCTCAGATGCTGTTACAAAACTTGAAAATGAGCGTACTGAACGTTATTCTCCAGAAGTTATGGCTTATTTTCACAAAGCAGTATTGCTCGAAACTATTGACACGTTATGGCGTGAACATCTGGTAAGTCTAGATCATTTGCGTTCTGTTGTTGGTTTTCGTGGTTATGCTCAACGGGATCCACTCAATGAATATAAGACAGAATCTTTTGAACTCTTTCAAAGTATGTTGAAAAATTTGCGCAAAATTGTCACTTCTAAACTTATGCGCTTTGAAATTATTCAACACTCCACAGAACCGACCATGCCTGAGCAAACTGATGCTGCTTCTTCTATCTTTAATGATCAAAGTCAAGAAAATGGTCCCACCTTATGGGCAAGATCACAAGAAAATAGATTTGTTAATCCACAAGATCGTGACCCTAATGATATAACCACATGGGGAAAAGTTGGACGTAATGAGCGTTGTCCTTGCGGTTCAGAGAAAAAATACAAACACTGTCATGGAACCTTTGTTTGAAAAGCAAACTATGCAAATGAATAAAAAGCGAAATTATGAGCAAGAATTGCGCACAGCTGGTTTAAGAGTAACACGCCAACGACGTATTATTCTTGATATTTTGAATGATACAAATGATCATCCCAATGCATTTGAAATTTTTCAGCGTGCAAACAAAGTGGATTCGAGTATTTCACTCTCGACGGTTTATCGAACCATGAAAACATTAGAAGGAAATGGAACAATCCATCGGCATACTTTTAGTGGTGGTCCATCTCGTTTTGAACAAGCAGATGGGCAACATCATGATCATCTCATTGATATAGAAACAGGACAAGTTATCGAGTTTCATTCTGATGTTATTGAAAAACTGCAAGAGGAAATTGCAAAATCCCTTGGCTATGATATTATTAATCATCGCCTTGAGCTTTACGGAAAAAAACTCTTAAAAAAATGATTATATATCATTAGATAAAAGACCTCTGGCAAATCAAATTTTATAAAAATTTACCTTTAAAATATAATAGTTTTCATTGGCAAAAAAAAAGAATTGCTTTATTACCTCTTTTTGTATGATGCTATGCGGTAATTCATTGCCAATATTATAACAAAAAATCATTGCAACAAAATACTATAAAAATTGTATTATGAAAAATTAGGCCAATATTATCATGGTTTCTTTGCCACAAGATCGTATGAGACAGCTTGAAAAGCGTTTTGAAATAATTGAAAGCCAAATGACGACGAATCCAAATGCTGAAACATATGTCAAATTAGCTTCTGAATATGCAGAACTACAACCCGTTATTGCCTCTATACGCGCATTAAATGCTCTTTACGAAGAGATTACAGAATTAGAAACGATTATCAACGATAAACAAACAGATATAGAGATGCGTAATCTTGCCCAAGAAGAGCTACCATCGTTATATAAAAAAGTAGAGCAATTTGAAAAAGAACTCCAAATTCTGCTTTTGCCTAAAGATGTTGCTGATGAAAAAAACGCTATTGTTGAAATTCGAGCAGGAACGGGTGGATCAGAAGCAGCACTTTTTTCCGGTGATCTTTTCCGCATGTATGAACGTTATGCCCATGCTCACAATTGGAAAGTAGAAGTTATTTCAATCAGTGAGGGGGAAGTTGGTGGATATAAAGAGATTATTGCTACCATTTCAGGAAAAGGAGTCTTTTCTAAATTGAAATATGAATCAGGGGTTCATCGTGTGCAACGTATCCCCGAAACAGAGACAGGTGGACGTATCCATACATCTGCTTCTACCGTTGCTGTGCTTCCAGAGGCTGAAGAAATTGATATCGATGTTCGTCCTGAAGATATTCGTATCGACACAATGCGTGCATCTGGAGCAGGAGGACAGCATGTTAATACAACGGATTCAGCTGTTCGTATCACGCATATTCCAACAGGAATTATGGTCGTACAAGCAGAAAAATCACAACATCAGAACCGAGCACGAGCCCTTCAAATTTTACGGGCACGCTTATTCGATATCGAACGACAAAAAGCGGAAAGTGAACGTTCAGCTTCCCGTAAAAGTCAAGTTGGTTCTGGTGATCGTTCAGAACGTATTCGTACCTATAATTTTCCACAAGGACGCGTCACGGATCACCGTATTAATCTAACCTTGTATAAGCTTGATCGCATTCTAGAGGGAGATCTTGATGAGCTTATTCATGCACTCATCTCAGATCACCAAACAGCACTCCTGATGGAAATGGATAATAATTGAGTAAATATTCTTTTAAAAATGTCATCCAACGAACTCAAGAAAAACTGCGCACGAAAGGAATTGCTGAAGCCGATCTCGATGCGAAAATACTCGTTGAATGGATAACAGGAATAAATGCTGCTGAAAGAATTTCTCAACCGGATATGCCTCTAACTTCTGAGCACATTACACAAATAGAACAGGCTTTACAACGGCGTATTGCAGGCGAACCCGTTTACCGTATTATAGGAGCACGAGAATTTTATGGTATATCTTTTACATTGTCTCAAGAGACGTTAGAACCACGCCCTGATACAGAAACGCTGATAGATCTTGTTCTCCCTTTTCTCCAAAAACAGGTCGAAAATTCAAGAAGAACAACATTCCTTGATATGGGAACAGGAAGTGGCGCCATTGCCATTGCACTCCTTAAACAAATTCCCCAATCCTATGCGGTGGCAGTCGATATTTCTGAAGATGCCCTTAAAACAGCGAAAAAAAATGCAAAAAATGCTGAAGTAGCACACCGCTTCACACCTCTTCTTAGCGACTGGTTTGATTCTGTCGCAGATCGCTTTGATTTCATTATTTCCAATCCACCTTATATTCCCGCAAAAGATATCAAAAAACTTGCAAAAGAAGTGCGCTTATATGATCCATTGCGCGCTCTGATAGGAGGGGAAGATGGTCTTGATTTTTATCGAAAACTCGCCCATGAAGCAGCCAACCACTTAAAAGAAAACGGCTATGTCGCTGTTGAAATTGGTTTCTCTCAAGAAAATGAAGTTTGCAATCTGTTTGAAAAAAATGGTTTTCAATGTTTAGAAGTGCGCAAAGATCTCTGTGGGATACCTCGCGCTCTTCTGTTTACATGCAAATATTAAAATTCCCAATCATCATCCGTAGTAGCAACCGCCTTACCAATGACATAAGAAGAACCAGCCCCTGAAAAAAAGTCATGATTTTCGTCAGAGTTTGGTGATAAAGCTGCCAAAATAGCGGGGTTAACATGACAAACCTCAGGTGGGAAAAGAGCTTCAAAACCCAAATTCATTAAAGCCTTGTTTGCATTATAATGGAGAAAAATTTTAACATCTTCCGTCAATCCAAGTGCATCATAAAGATCTTCAGTATATTTGCACTCGATATGATAAAGGTCAAAGAGCAAGTTAAAAGCAAAATCTTTAATTTCTTGCTTTTTGGCTTCATCAAGCTTTGCAAAGCCTAATTGGAATTTATAACCTATATAATAACCATGAACAGCTTCATCACGAATGATCAGTCGAATGAGATCTGCTGTATTGGTTAACTTAGCGCGGCTAGCCCAATACATTGGTAAATAAAAACCAGAATAAAATAAAAAGCTTTCCAGTAAAGTAGAAGCAATTTTTTTCTTGAGTGGATCATTTGCTTCATAACGTTCTAGTACTAATCTAGCCTTTTTCTGCAAATGAATATTTTCTTCCGACCATCTAAATGCATCATCAACTTCTACCGTCGAGCAAAGGGTTGAAAAAATAGAGGAATAAGAACGTGCATGAACCGCTTCCATGAAGGCAATATTCGTCAAAACCGCCTCCTCATGCTCTGTTATCGCATCAGCCAACAGTGAAATGGCTCCTACAGTATTTTGAATTGTATCGAGAAGCGTTAATCCTGTAAAAACACGAATTGTTAGCTTGCGTTCTTCATCCGTTAAGCTTGACCATGAGGAAATATCATTGGAAAGCGGAACCTTTTCAGGCAACCAAAAATTTCCAGTTAAGCGGTTCCATACTTCAAGATCTTTCTCATCATGTAATCTATTCCAATTAACAGCACACACAACAGGATTTTTGGTTGTAATCTTGGTCATATGATGATCTCCTATAAACTACACGAAACACAGCCATCTACTTCTGTTCCACTCAATGCTACTTGCCGTAATCGTACATAGTAAATACTTTTTATCCCCTTTTTCCAGGCATAAATTTGTGCGCGATTAATATCACGTGTAGTAGCCGTATCAGGAAAAAATAATGTTAATGAAAGACCTTGATCAACATGCTGTGTTGCCGCAGCATAGGTATCTATAATTTTTTCAGGGCCAATCTCATAAGCATCTTGGTAAAAATTCAAATTCGTATTATCCATATAAGGAGCGGGATAATAAACGCGCCCAATTTTTCCCTCTTTGCGAATTTCGATTTTTGAAGCAATCGGATGAATAGAGGAAGTGGCATGATTAATATAGGAGATAGATCCCGTGGGAGGAACTGCCTGTAGATTGCGATTATAAAGCCCGTACTCAACAACTAAATCCTTGAGTTCCTGCCAATCCTTTTGACTTGGAATAACAATATTGTTCCGCTCAAAAAGCTCTTGCACAAGCGCAAATTGCGGTTTCCATTCTCTTTCAATATATTTCTCGAAAAAACGTCCATCTGCATAAGCTGATTTTTCAAACCCTGCAAACATTTCTTGACGTTCGCGCGCAATTAAATTGGAAGCACGTATGGCGTGATATGTCACAATATAAAAATAGATATTGGTAAAATCAATCGCTTCTGGAGATCCATAATAGATCTGCTCACGCGCTAGAAACCCATGCAAATTCATTTGTCCCAAACCAATCGCATGACTTTCAGCATTGCCTTTCGCAATGGAAGGCACACAATCAATATTGCTCATATCCGAAACAGCAGTCAGAGCGCGAACAGCAGATTCCACGGTCTGTCCAAAATCAGGACTTTCCATTGCTTTGGCAATATTCATGGATCCAAGATTACAGGATATATCACTTCCAATCGTGCGATAAGTTAAATCTGTCTCCAGTTCACTCGCCTCACTCACCTGCAAAATTTCTGAACATAAATTGCTCATACTTATGCGCCCAGCTATCGGATTCGATCGATTAGCAGTATCCTCAAATAAAATATAGGGATAACCCGACTCAAATTGAATTTCCGCTAATGTCTGGAAAAAAACGCGTGCACTTATTTTCTTTTTACGAATCTTTGCATTATCAACAAAAGAACGATAATGCTCCGTTAAAGAAATATCGCTAAAGGGCTTACCTGTCACACGCTCGATGTCATACGATGAGAAGAGATACATATCCTCATTATTCCGTGCAAGCTCAAAAGTAATATCAGGAATAACGACACCAAGCGAAAGCGTTTTAATTCTAACTTTTTCATCAGCATTTTCACGCTTTGTATCTAAAAACTTCATAATATCTAAATGATGAGCATGCAAATAAACAGCTCCAGCCCCCTGTCGTGCCCCAAGCTGATTGGCGTAAGAAAAAGAATCTTCCAAGAGTTTCATCACTGGTAAAACACCTGAGGACTGATTTTCTATTTGCTTAATTGGCGCTCCAGCTTCCCGCAAATTCGTTAAACAAAGCGCCACACCTCCACCACGTTTTGAAAGCTGCAAAGCCGAATTAACCGAACGACCTATCGATTCCATATTATCTTCAACACGTAGCAAAAAACACGAAACCAATTCACCACGTTGTTTTTTCCCAGCATTTAAAAATGTTGGTGTTGCCGGTTGAAAACGTCCTGTAATAATTTCATCCACAAAACTTTCAGCAAGAGCTTTATTCCCTTGTGCCAAATATAAAGCTACAAGACAGACGCGATCTTCATAACGTTCAAGATAACGTTTCCCATCAAAAGTCTTCAGTGTATAGCTGGTATAATACTTAAATGCGCCTAAAAAGGTAGGAAAACGAAACTTAAATGCATAAGCACGTTTAAAAAGCTTTTTAATAAAAGAAAAATCATAAAGCTCAAATAAAGCTTTTTCATAATAACCTTCTTCTATTAAGTAATCTATTTTTTCCTTCAGGTTATGAAAAAAAACTGTATTTTGATTAACATGCTGAAGAAAATATTGCCGTGCAGCAAGCCGATCCATATCAAATTGAATATGACCATTTTCATCATAAAGATTAAGCATTGCATTCAACGCATGATAATCCGTAATCTGATCCGATTTCTGCGATTGTCCTATACCAATTGTTTCCAAAATCTTTCCAATCCCTTTTTTACATAAATAACGTCTTCATCAGTTCCACGCAGCTCAAAACGATAAAGGCAAGGTACACAACATTTTTCAGCAATAATTTTACTTGCTAAATTATAATAGCGACCAAAATTACGATTCCCACCGCCAATAACACCACAAATTAATTTTCGGTTCTCAGCTTCATTAAGAAACTGGACAACGGCTTTCGGCACGGCCCCTCTTCCTTCGCCATCTGCATATGTAGGAACAACCAATACATAAGGTTCACCAACCAATGCAGAAGGCTTTCTTTTATCAATTTTGAAGAGTCGTTGACCAAGCTGCGAGACAAAATGTTCTGTATTACCCGTTGCACTCGAATAATAAACAATAAGCCCCATTAAGCACAAAGACCACTAATCATATCTGGTCTAAAACCAGACCAATGATTTTCACCACAAACAACGACAGGAACCTGACGATACCCCAGAGATTGAACAAAACTGTATGCTTGTTCATCACAAGAAATATCAACAACACGATAATGAATGCCTTTTGCATCAAAAGCGCGGCGTGTAGCATCACATTGGACACAAGATGGTTTGCTATAAATAGTGATCGACATTTTCTTCAACTTTCACAATTCCAAACAATCAACCCTGAAAGGTCAATCTAATAATTTTATAGATACTCAAGAATAACAAAAAACAGAAATTGTACGCAAAACATGTGGTTATTTTCAAATAATACACTGCTTCCTGAACATAACAGAATTCCTCATCAAATAACTTCAAAAACTATGATGAGAATAAGCGATTATTCTACAACTTAAATGGCAAAGCCCCCTAGTTATAAAACAATCTTTTGTTTGCATTACAATTCCCTCCTGCTGTCTAAAAAACTAACGTTCTAAACCACCGTTTTTCAAGAGCTCTGTTTTACTCTTTTACGGCAAAAATCAATTACAAAAACGAAAGGGAATCCTTCCAAAAGAGACTCCTCAGTAAAAATACTGCTATACCTTTGGCCAATAAACTCTTTACAATAATGGAAATAACTTAGATACCAAACGAAACACACTCACACCCTCTCTTGTGCTTATTTAGAATCACCAATCATTTTGATACTATATATAGTATATACTCTCTCTCTTTCGTCAAGGTGAATTCAATTATTATTTTTAATTTTCCACGATCTTCACACTAAAATTTTCAGTACTCAAACTATGTAATAATATAACATTTTGTTGACAAACGTTATATTATTACATAATTTCCAAAATAATAAGCAACGATGGTAAAAAATATGGATCTGCACTTTAATAAGACAACATTAGGCTATAGGAATAGAATAGCAATAAAGAACTTTTCAGCAAAGTTAAAAGCTGGTTCATTGGTTGCAATAACAGGTGATAATGGCGCTGGAAAATCAACACTGCTAAAAGCCATCGCCGGATTAATTAAACCTCTTAAAGGAAAAATTACAAAACCAAAAAAAAGCCGCATTGCTTATCTTGCTCAGCAATGTGATGTAGATCAAACATTTCCAATTGATGTGAAAACGCTTGTAAAAACAGGATTGTGGTCTTTTTGTGGATTATGGAAGAATCAGCGCCCTTATGATTCTAAGATTCAAAATGCTCTTAAAATGGTTGGGCTTACAGAACTCGCATCCCGTTCGCTTGAAACATTATCAGGCGGACAATTGCAACGCGCTCTTTTTGCACGTATCATTGTACAAGATGCCAATATTATTTTGCTTGATGAACCTTTCAATGGTGTAGATCATAATACCCAAAAAGATCTTCTTGCACTGATTACATGCTGGCAACAGCAAGGACGCACAGTTCTCACAGCACTCCATAACCCTCTCATCGTGCAAGAATTTTTCCCCCAAATGATTCAAATTGATCAACAAAACGCCTTTTATGGAGAAACAACACAGTTTTTAAACAACACCCTTTATCACGTTATGCCATCTCTCACATCCAATTCTGTCCCTATTAGCGCACAAAAACAAAATCTTCCCATCAATGATCCTCTCTTTCTTAGGTTATAAGACGTGTATGCATTTTTTCTTGCCCCCTTTGTTGATTTCCAATTTATGCAAAACGCCCTTATCGGTTCTATTTTCCTGTCTATTAGCGCTTGTCCTGTTGGTGTATTTTTGATGCTCCGTGGAATGAGCTTGACAGGAGATGCTATTTCTCATGCCATTCTTCCTGGTGTTGCAACTGCTTTTCTGATTTGTGGTTTTTCCCTCATATCTATGACTCTTGGTGGCATCTTCGCTGGTATTATTGTTGCTTTAGCAACCATTTTGATTTCACGAAACAGCTTTCAGAAAGAAGATGCATCAATGACCGTCTTTTATCTTATTGCACTCGCGTCAGGTGTTATTATTATCTCACTGAAAGACTCAACAATTGAGTTGCTTCATCTCTTATTCGGATCGGTTCTTGCACTTGATGCACAAGCCCTTTGGTTAATCACTACTATAATGCTGATTACACTCTGCAGCCTTTGTATTTTTTGGCGTGCACTCGTTTTAGAAAGCTTTGACCCCCTCTTTTTTAAATCACTCTCTCCATTGAGTAAATATATTCATATTTCATTACTTGGACTTGTAGTGTTGAATCTGGTTGGAGGCTTTCAATCACTAGGAACATTACTCTCCGTTGGCATTATGATGATTCCAGCCATTACAGCCCGTTTTTGGTTTTCACGGCTAGGCCCTATTTGCGCGCTTTCCACTCTTTTTGGAATCATTTCTAGCGTATGTGGTCTCCTGCTTTCTTTTCATCTTTCACTTCCCTCCGGCCCAGCTATCATCATGGCCGCAGGATTTATTTATCTTGTTTCCTGTTTGATAAGCCCACGTGGCTTTATTGTAACATGGTTTCCCCACCTCTTCTATACCTCCTCACTTTAAGGAAAAAAATGTGCCTAAGTTTGCTCAAAAATTTGCTCTTCTTGGAGCTTTATTGCTTGCCCTTTCTCCATTTTCTGCTTCTGCACACAATAAAATAAAAGTTGTTGCGAGCTTTTCCATTCTCGCAGATCTCGTAAAAAATGTAGGAGACAACCATATCTCTATGACCACTTTTGTAGGTCCCAATGCGAATACCCACACTTATGAACCTACTCCTCATGATGCTCAAGCTCTTAGAAATGCTCAAATTATTTTCATCAACGGACTTCATTTAGAGGGGTTCATTGACCGCCTCATCACAGCAAGCGGTACAAAAGCACTTCTTGTCAAAGTTAGTGATAATATACCCCCTCTCGAAATGAAAAAACAAGAACATGATGCCCATCATCACAGCGTTATTGATCCACACGCTTGGCAAACAATTCCCAATGTCGAAATCTATGTGAAGAATATCGCTGCTGCTTTTTGTAAAATCGATCCACAATCCTGTACCAGCTACAAAAAAAATGCCGAAACCTACATTCAAAAACTTAAAATAGCACAAGATACCCTGAAAACAAAAATTGCTGCCATTCCTAAAGATAAACGTATCATTATCACATCTCATGATGCCTTTGGCTATTTTGCCAAGGAATATGGTTTTACTATCCTTGCCCCTCAAAGTGCTTCAACAGAAGCTGAAGCAACCGCAGCCGATGTTGCTAAACTTATAAAACAAATTAAAACCAATAAGGCAGCTGCCCTATTCGTTGAAAATATCTCTAATCCCCGTCTCATAAAACAGATTGCAAAAGAAACAGGTTTAACAATTGGTGGAACACTTTATTCTGATGCATTGTCAAACAAAAATGGCCCTGCAGCAACTTATCTCGATATGATGGAACATAATGTAAATACCATCATTGATGCTATCACGAAACCTTAAAAAATCTTCTACAAAAGAGAGAAGAAAAAATTCATAAAATCATAGATCTATGATTATGTTACCAATGATACTCAATCCTCATGATTGGTGACAATGATATAAAACAAAGTTGATCTTACAGAGAAAATTTATACCCTATAGATGCTAAAATGGATCAAAGTTAAGATATAAGGTGCATAGCGCCATCATCTATGGAATAATTTTCTCTCTCTATTTTTCTTATTCATTCTTTATAAGATACATAAATTATTACATCAGGAAATAGATAATAATAGATTGTTTTTTATTGATAAAGTATCTTTCTAAATGAGTAGAAATATGGTTAATAAATGGTTATTACCTCTTGATGTTTTTCTACAATGAAAAGAACTCTATTATATTTGATGTTTGAAAATAATTATCCTTCTTACAGACCATAAAAGTGCAAGATTTCATTATATGAGTGTTTCGAATATTCTCAACATCATGTGACAATGGAGCATTACCAAAACTTTTAAAATTTTATTTTTAATTTCATCGGTTATACTCTGATTTTGTGAATGTAATCAAGAAAGTCAAAACACAACATTATCATGACGCAGCATAAAAGAGAGTCGTGTCACATCAAGTAATGCTTACTTATTATTTGTGCGCTTTCCTGTGTTTTTATTAAAAGTATGAAAATTCTGATGAGCAACTGTGAAACTTAGTTTTTGACCATAGTCTTGTGTCAAGCGTTCTTTTATTTCAATCGTAAAGATGATACCATTCCAACGCGTTAAAACATGGCAACCTGTTCCAATAGGCTTGATAAGCTCAATTTTTGTGTGAAATACTGGTCCTTTATCTGGATGTTCACCCAATAAGATTATTTCAGGTCTGAAGGCTAAAAAATCTGTTTCTTCGCTATAAGTAAATGAATGCCCTAAATGCTGTTCTAAGACATGGCGATCAAGAAAATTCATAGGAGGAGAACCAATAAAATCAGCAACAAATGTTGTTGCTGGAGTATCGTAAATTTCCATTGGTGTTCCAATTTGCTCGATAGCTCCTTTATTCAAAACGACTATTCTATCAGCTAATGTCATAGCTTCTAGTTGATCATGGGTAACATAGACACTGGTTGTTCCTAATGAACGCTGTAGTGTTTTTATCTCAATACACATTTGTGCCCGTAATTTTGCATCAAGATTTGAAAGAGGTTCATCAAAGAGAAAAACACGGGGTTGACGTACAATCACACGCCCCATTGCAACACGCTGGCGTTGTCCTCCTGATAATTGTCGTGGTTTACGATCAAGAAATGGTTCTATTTCCAAAAGTTTTGCAGCATGTGCGATACGTTTTTTTATTTCTTCTTTAGGGGTTTTTCGATTTTTAAGACCATATTCTAAATTTCCACGAACTGTCATATGGGGATAAAGAGCATAATTTTGAAAAACCATAGCAACATCACGATCAGCGGGTTCACGATCATTGATACGTTCGTTATCAATACGTAGTTCACCTGAGGTAACTTGTTCAAGCCCTGCAATAATACGTAATAAGGTTGATTTTCCACACCCTGAAGGACCAACAAGAACAAGAAGTTCTTTATCGGCAATAGTTAAGTTTAAATCATCAATGACCAGAATGCCGTTGTCATACTGTTTTTTTATATTTGATAACTGGATTATGGCCACAATTACTTCTCCGTTTCAATAAGGCCTTTGATAAAAAGCCGCTGCATGAAGATAACAACAAGAATAGGGGGAACCATGGCAACAACCGATACTGCCATGAGTATATTCCATTGAGGATCATGTTGAAGTGATTCGACAATAAGCTGTTTTAAAATAATAAGGATCGTTTGATGATTTTGATCCGTTGTGATGATAAGAGGCCAAAGATATTGTATCCATCCATAAATGAACATGATGATAAATAAAGCAGCGATATTGCTTTTACTAAGAGGAAGAAGAATATCCTTAAAAAATTTAACTGGACCTGCACCATCAACACGTGCCGCCTCTAAGAGTTCATCTGGAACAGTCAAAAAAAACTGGCGAAATAAAAATGTAGCAGTTGCAGATGCAATAAGTGGAATAATCATTCCACTATAAGTGTTAACCATCCCCAATTTCGCAACAATCTCATAGGTTGGAAGAATACGAACTTCGACAGGGAGCATCAATGTAACAAAAATAAGAACAAAAGCAGTTTTTCGGAAGGGAAAACGCATGTAAACAATTGCATAAGCAGACAAAAGTGAAATAATAATTTTTCCAATACTAATCCCAAGAGCCATAATGAGTGAATTCATTAAGAGTGGACAGAGGTTGGGCAAACCCAGCTGTGCAAGACCATCACCAAAGATTGTTTTATAATTTTCCAAAGCATATTTCCCAGGCAAAAGAGGAAGTGTTCCTGAGTTAAATGCTGCTGAACTATGAGTTGATGCAATGATAGCAACATAAACTGGAAAGCAAATAATGGTAATACCAACAATAAGCGTTATATGGGTTAGAAATTTCAAAACAGGGCGATTTTCAACCATAACTTATTTCCTAATATTGTACACGACGCTCAATCCAGCGAAATTGGATAAACGTTAAGACAATAACCATCAACATCAATAGTGTTGATTGTACTGCCGATGCACCGATTATTTGATTTCTAAAGCCATCATCATATACTTTATAGACGAGGATGCTCGTTGCACGCGCAGGACCTCCAGAAGTTGTGCTATCAATGATACCAAAAGTATCAAACATAACATAATTGACATTAACGATAAGAAGAAAAAATGTCGTTGGTGAAATTTGCGGAAAGACCACCGTCCAAAATCGTTTAAAGGGACCAGCACCATCAATGGCGGCTGCTTCTATTTGAGAACGCGGAACGGACTGAAGACCTGTAAGAAAAAAGAGAAAATTGTAAGAAATCTGTTTCCAGCTAGCCGCAATGACAATAAGAAGCATCGCTTGATTGCCATTAATACGATAATTCCATAAAACCCCTATTTTTTCGAGAAGAAAAGGGATAATCCCAATAGTGGGATGAAAGATAAACAACCATAATATACCTGCCAATACTGGAGCAACAGCATAGGGCCAAAGCAAAAGCATTGTATAAGCCTTTTTTGCACAGATGACACGATCAACACAAACAGCTAAAAGAAGCGATATTGTCATTGATACGACAGTAACTGAGATGGAAAATACTGCGGTTGTAAGAAGTGATTGCAGATAAGCAGGATCAGAAAGAACGGTTAGATAATTTTCAAAACCAATAAAGGTTGTTGTAAAGCCAAAAGGGTCTTCACGCTCAAAAGATGATTTTATTGCTTGAGCAGCAGGCCAAAAGAAAAACAAAAAAGTAACAAGAAGCTGAGGAAAAAGCAATCCGTAAGAAAGGAGACTATTTTTAAAATATGCATGTTTTTCTTGCATTCATAGGGCTCTTTAAATGTAGAGACTTTAAAAAGATAAACAAAAAGGACTCAACTGTTTTTGTTGAGTCTTTAATGTTTAACAATAAAACGAAATTAATGATTAGATTTTTCAAATTCACGCAAGAGTTTATTTCCACGTTTAACGGTCTCATCTAAACCATCTTTCGGTGTTTTTGAACCACTAAGAACAGCTTCCAACTCTTGATCAAGAATGGCACGGATTTGTGGTAAATTACCAAATCTTATACCTTTCGAATTAACTGTTGGAGGATTAAGATTGATCTGCTTGATAGCTATATCGGCACCTGGCGTTTTCTCATAGAAATGTTGTTTTTTGCTCAATTCATAAGTTGCTTTTGTGGTTGGAAGATAACCTGTCTCCTGATGCCATTTTGCTTGATTTTCTGTTTTTGAAAGAAATTTAAGAAAAGCGGCTGCCCCCGCATATTCCTTTGCGGTATGGCCCTTAAACGTCCAAATAGAAGCTCCCCCAATAACTGAATTTTGCGGTGCTCCTTCTACATCCTTATAGTACGGTAGCATACCAACCCCCACATTAAACTGAGCTTCAGAAACAATTCCAGCATATGATCCTGAAGATTGCATTAAAATTGCACAATTTTGTGCCATAAACATTGGTGTTGAATCTAATGCGCCAGCAGGACCACCATAGCGGAAAATACCTTGATCAGACCACTTTTTTAGGTCAGTCCACATATGTACTTGTAAAGGTCCATTAAATGTAAGTTCTGAATCAAATCCTTTAAAGCCATTTTCCTTCGTTCCAAAAGGAACATTATGCAACGCTGAAAAGTTTTCTATACCAATCCATTGAGCGGCATAGGTCATTGTAAAACCACACGTTGCCGCTTTAGTCTCAAGAATTTTTTTGGAAAAATCTTCTATATCTTGCCACGTTTTAGGAGGCTGTTCTGGATCAAGCCCTGCTTTTTTAAAGATATCTTTGTTATAATAAAGGATTGGTGTTGAAATATTGAATGGCATAGAAACCATACGCCCCTGTTCATCGGAGTAATAGCCACTAATAGCAGGAAAATAATCTGTAGAATCGAACTCTTGTTTTGTATCAGCCATAAGTTGATAAAATGGATAGATTGCGCCTTTTGCTGCCATCATAGTTCCAGTACCAACATCATAAATTTGAGCGAGCACTGGCTGTTTCTTTCCACGAAATGCTGCAATGAGTGAAATCAAACCCTCTTCATACTCACCGCGATATGAAGAAATAACTTTATATTCAGACTGACTCGCATTAAAATCGTTAATAAGACTTTCAGTTTGCTTTCCTAATTCACCACTCATAGAATGCCAAAAGCTGATTTTTGTCTGTGCAAAACTTGCTGTCACCCCCGCTGTAGACATTATGATAGCAACCGTGGCCGCTATGGAAAGATAAAAACGACTCATGGTTCACCCTTTCTGAAGTGATGGAATACAAACTACCCCTAAATTTATAGTATTACACATGAACATGCTATGACAGTTTTATTTCAGAAACATATTCTTTCATTTAAACAGGAACCACCAAAAGGTCAAATGAATTTGTTTAAATTTATTCATTTTCTTTTATAAGCATTCTTATGTATTAATGAAGAGACAAATAAAACTTTTCTTAAAATTAAAAAATCATTTTGAGCGCTTAATAGTCTCTTTCCCTGTAACAAGATCACGCCCCTCACGCAAAACAAAATGACACTGTATTACCAATTTCCATGCTGTTAAAAAATCTTTCAATACCTCTACATTTCATGATAGCTCCTATAAAATAAGCCATAAAGCCTCTCCACTAAAGTGTCTAAGACTTTTTGTATGCCATCATTTTACACTTCATAAAAGTGCAAAAGAACATCATCATATGAGACCCTCATGCTTCAACAAGTCTTGCATTTGAAATACGTTCAATGAATATTTTTATTCTTTTCTCAATAATTTTTTATCCACACACCAACCCTGCTTGTAATGTGAAAACGAATGATTTTGATTGATTCATTGTAAAAATATTTGAAATAAGAGAAACTGACGTATTAAGGTCTCTTAATTATATGAATATAACTATTAATTAGCATTATAAATCAATGTATTATTGTTATATATTAGATATTTTTTCCATCATACTAGCTTTATGAAGGTACAGGAGTTTCTTTTATAAAATATATATTTTTTACCTTTGTGCTCGCAATTTCAATGCAAGATCAGGTTGATCTGTCGTAATATAATGTACAGGCATATCAAGCCAATGTGATAACCGAGCTTTTCCGTTGATCGTCCATACTCCTACAGTAAAACCAGCCCCAAGAGCTGATTCAATAAAGTTCTGTGAAACAATAGAACCATTTAAACTGAGATCAGAATATCCCAATTGTTTCCATTCAGAAAAATGACGGTCCATATCACCTTCAAAATTATCAACACATGGACCAGATGGTATTCCTGCTTCAATAAAAGGACGAAGGACTAAAGGATCAAAACTAATTGCAGAAACCCGTTCTGTTAAATTGCGGCTTTTTATGAGCGCAAGCGCTTTTTGGGATAATATTGTTTCACGCTCCACTTCACCACATGTTTTGATTTCAAGATGTAACGCAACATTCGTTGGTGCTAGAAGATCAAGTACCTCTTCTAACAAAGGAGGTGCTTCTCGGCTTCCTTTCACGCAGAGTTGTTTGCGTGTTTCATTATCGATGTCGTGAATATATCCCTTTTTGCCAACCAATTGCTCTAGATGAAAATCGTGAAAGACAACCACCTCACCGCTTTTCAGTAAGTGAACATCACATTCAACTTCATCAATACCTAACGCTATGGCATTATTAAATGCAGAAAGAGTATTTTCAGGATAAAGATGAGCTCCTCCACGATGTGCAACAATTTTTTTCTCAGACATGCAAAATTTCATACTTCTCACTTTTCAATATATTGACGTACAGATTTTCAGATAAAGACTCATATCACATGAAAATGCACAATCATTTTTAAAGATTTTTTCTACATTTTTCTGAATATCAAACCTTCAGTCATATTTTATTCTGAAAAAGGCTTATCCTTCATTTCAATTATTCCCATTCAATGGTACCAGGAGGCTTTGAGGTTACATCATACACAACACGATTAATCCCTCTAACTTCGTTAATAATACGTGCTGCTGTCTTACTTAAAAATGCCATATCATAGGAATAAAAATCAGCGGTCATTCCATCTACAGATGTGACTGCGCGGAGAGCGCAAACAAATTCATAAGTGCGATCATCCCCCATAACACCAACAGTTTGAACAGGCAGAAGAACAGCAAAAGCTTGCCAAATTTCATCATAAAGACCAGCCTTACGGATTTCCTCAAGATAAATAGCATCTGCTTCGCGTAAAATTTCTAATTTTTCACGTGTTACAGCACCTGGACACCGAATTGCAAGGCCGGGACCTGGAAAAGGATGGCGACCAATAAATTGCTCCGGTAGCCCTAACTCTCGCCCTAGCGAGCGAACCTCATCCTTAAAGAGCTCACGCAACGGTTCTACAAGCTTCATATTCATCTGTTCTGGTAACCCTCCCACATTATGATGGCTTTTAATGGTTACCGATTCCCCAATAGCAGATACACTCTCAATAACATCTGGATAAAGTGTTCCTTGTGCTAAAAACTCTGCACCTCCTATTTTTTTCGTTTCTTCTTCAAAAACTTCAATAAAAAGACGACCAATTGTTTTGCGTTTTTTTTCTGGATCTGTTTCACCTTCTAAAGCATTAAGAAACACATCAGCAGCATTAACGTGAATAAGCTCTATATTATAGTGATCACGGAATAATGTAAGAACCTCCTGAGCCTCATTCTTACGCATCAATCCATGATCTACCAAGATGCATGTCAGTTGATCTCCTATGGCTTCATGAAGGAGTACTGCTACAACAGATGAATCCACCCCACCTGAAAGACCACAAATCACACGACTTTTTCCAACTTTTTGTCGTATTGTCGCAATTGCCTGCTCACGATAAGAAGCCATTGACCAATTGCCTTTAATAGCAGAGATCTTATGAACAAAATTTTGCAAAAGTTTTGTACCATCTGGCGTATGGATAACTTCAGGATGAAACTGTACTGCATAAAAATGCCTTTTCTCATCAGCAATAGCCGCATAGGGAGCTCCTTTTGAGGTTCCTATGACACGAAAACCTTTTGGTAAAGCGGCCACACGGTCACCGTGGCTCATCCATACTTGATAACAAGATCCTTTTTCCCACACTCCATCAAAAAGTGCACTCTTCTCTTGTACTTCCAAAAAAGCGCGCCCAAATTCACGCTCATGTCCAGCTTCAACCTTTCCTCCAAGCTGAATACACATGACCTGTTCGCCATAGCAAATACCAAGAATCGGAATACCTGCCTCAAAAATTTCCATTGGAATACGCGGCGAACTTTCATCCATAACGGAATAAGGACTCCCTGATAAAACAATAGCTTTAGGATTGATCCGTCTAATAGCTTCTAAAGCTAATTGAAAAGGAACAATTTCACAGTATACCCCCATTGCTCGCACCCGTCGTGCAATAAGTTGTGTAACTTGTGAACCAAAGTCAATAATAAGAACAGTGTCTGGATGTGATATGCTCATAGAAAACCAATCAACAATTGTAAAAGAAAACTCATGAGAATTATGATTCAATCTTTCTCTTTTCACAAGCCTGTTTTCTTAAGAAAAAGATTATTCTCGTAAAGTTTATGATAAAAAGTGCAAAAATATGGATCAATGTTTTTTTTGCAACACAGATAAAAAGAACCCATCTGTTTGTGTTGTGGCCGGCGACAAAGTAAGTCCATAATTTGAAAAAACTGGTTGCACAGGAGAAAAACTAAAATGTTTTTGCCAAAGCGCTGGCATATCTATTGGAGAAAAATGAGAATGTTGTTGAAGAAAATGGGAAATTTGTTCCTCATTTTCATCTATAAAAAGAGAACAGGTAATATAGACTAGGCGCCCATTTGGCTTAAGATAAGCTATCGCTTCATTCAAAATAGCCCTCTGTTCTGTTTGGCGTTGTTTCACCTGTTCTAATGTTAAACGCCATTTCGCATCAGGACGACGACGCCATGTTCCTGTCCCACTACAGGGTGCATCTATTAGAACTCTATCCATCTGACCTGTTAATGACCTCAGTTCTTCTCTTTGCGCTCGTATTTGGACATTACGAACACCAGCGCGTCGAAGACGATCAAAAATAGGAGCTAAGCGCGCTTTATCGGAATCATAAGCATAAATTTGCCCACGATTGTTCATATCGGAAGCTAAAGCTAATGTTTTGCCCCCAGCACCTGCACAATAATCTAATACCTGCATGCTCTCTTGCGCTTCCACAAGGTGAGCAACAATTTGAGATCCTAAATCCTGTATTTCAAAGTGTCCTTTTTGAAAAGCGGGTTCCACTTGAACATTGGGATGACGATTACACTTTTCAATCGGTGCAATTCTTAAAGCTTGTCTAAACCATGGCAAAGATTTAAGTTTGGTTTTTGCTAATTCTTTCAGCACCTTTTCTGGTGTTGCTTTTAGGTTATTTACCCGTAGGTCTAAAGAAGGACGCGTTGCTAACGCAGCCGCTTCAGTGATCCAATTATCACCAAATAAAGGATGCAAATGCGCTTGACACCATTGCGGAATATCACCACGAATATAGTCTGGAGCATCCACTAATTGCTGACCTTGCCATGATTTACGCTGTTTAACCCCTAATAACTGCGGTGCAAACCGATCTTCTGCCAACTCACCGTCAATTTGCTCCAGCGTCATTTTTCCAGAATCTAATAAGGCACCAAAAACGATATCTCGGATATCATCACTCTCCATACGCCATTGTAAAGAATATCGTCGTCTTAAAACATCATAAACGATTGTACCAATGGCTGCGCGATCACCTGCTCCAGCAAAGCGATGAGAAAGACCCCAATCTTTTAAAGCTTCTCCTACTGGACGATGCCTAATTTCTATCTCTGTGAGAACATCTATTGCCGCTTGCAAACGCCCACCTAATCGCATTCACTTCTCCTATTAAAATAATATTATCTTCTGAATTGCCAATGAAACTTTCTCAAAGCCATCAAAAATTTGTATTCAATATTAAAATGATTTGACCATATACTTTTTTATAAAATCTAATTTAGAGTATCTAGATTTTTTCCTTTATCTTCTGCCAGTCGCTTTTTATCCTTCTACCTATTATGTTAAAAGATACGGAGCCATCCATAAAGAACTTATTTCCTCCATGCATTACGAAAAAACCAAACTCTTTAATTATTTGCGTAAAATAAAATTTACGAGAATTGTCTGAACAACAGAAAAAAATATCTCCCATCTTTGTATGGATATCCTTCTAAAAAATAGAAAAAATATTCTTATAAAATTAAACAAGTTCATCTTACGTTTAACAAAAAATTAACTTTTTAGAAAATGCTTGGAACCACTATTTGGCATGACCGTTTTTATTGTACTGGCAATTGCCAGACAATTTAAAAGGAGAAAATAATGACTTATAATAATGGAAAAACAACTTCATCTAAAAGCCGTCACAATACAATACCCTCAAACAATGCAAAGAAATCCGTCCAAAGTGATCAGACAAACACTCGCCAACGTGCATCAAAGACAGGACGGAAGACAACAAAAAATTAATTCTAATTTTATATAACTTATTTCACATAGTCTTGAAGAAAGAATTAGAGTTTTAACCTCTAATTCTTTCCTTTTAGGATTATTATTCCAAATCACAAACAGAAAAAGAACAGCCTCTCTTCCTTGTTTGCGAAAGATTTTATATTGATGCAATATGACATAGGCTCTTGTATCTTTAAACTGGCCCACGATAGTTTGGACTCTCCCGTGTGATAGAAACATCATGCGTATGACTTTCATGGAGTCCTGCATTTGTAATACGAACAAACGTTGCTTTTTCACGAAACTCTACGAGATCTTTTGCCCCAACATACCCCATCGAAGCACGAAGTCCACCAGCAAGCTGATGTAGAACTGATGCTATAGAACCTTTATAAGCCACCTGCCCCTCCACACCTTCAGGAACCAACTTAAGTTCATCACGAACGTCATCTTGAAAATAGCGATCAGCCGATCCTCGTGCCATAGCACCAACAGATCCCATACCGCGATAGGCTTTAAAAGATCGACCTTGATATAGATAAACTTCACCAGGACTTTCTTCTGTACCTGCTAAAAGAGAACCAATCATCGCTGCACAAGCCCCACCCGCTAAAGCTTTAGCAAAATCACCCGAAGCTTTGATCCCACCATCTGCAATTATGGGAATGCCCGCTTTTTCAGCAACTTCTGCAGCATTCATAATGGCTGCAAGTTGAGGTACACCGACACCAGCAACTATACGCGTTGTGCAAATAGAGCCAGGACCAATCCCAACTTTTACCGCATCTGCACCACTGTCAATCAATGCCTGCGTTGCTTGAGCAGTCGCCACATTCCCAGCAATAACAGCTGGAGAAGAAGTCATCTTTTTAATTCGTTCAACAGTTTCTAGCACACGTTGAGAATGTCCATGTGCTGTATCAATGACCAGAACATCAACGCCTGCGTCAATGAGACGTTCAGCACGCTCAATCCCATCATTCCCAACACTACTAGCCGCTGCAGCACGCAAACGCCCTTGAGAATCTTTAGCAGCATTCGGATTTAATTTCGCTTTTTCGATATCCTTAACTGTTATCAGTCCGACACAACGATTTTGTTCATCCACAACCAATAATTTTTCAATACGGTGATGATGTAAAAGATATTTTGCTTCATTGAGCTGGACATTTTCACGCACTGTGATCAAATTTTCATGCGTCATTAATTCATAAATTTTTTGTTTTGGATCTGAGGCAAAACGTACATCTCTATTGGTTAAAATGCCAACAAGTCGTCCCGCTGTCTCACCTTTAACACTATTTGCAACAACCGGAATACCGGAAATGCCATGAGAACGCATCAAAGCTTTTGCTTCTTCAAGTGTTGCATCTGGTCCAATGGTGACTGGATTAACAACCATACCAGATTCAAACTTTTTTACCTGGCGGACTTCTTCTGCCTGCTCTATAGGAGACATATTACGATGAATAACCCCAAGACCGCCAGCTTGAGCCATCGCAATAGCCAAACGCGATTCTGTTACCGTATCCATTGCAGCAGAAAGCAATGGCAAATTGAGCTTAATATCAGCTGCAATGCGTGTACTGAGATCCACTTGACTAGGCATAACAAGAGAATGACCGGGCTGTAAAAGTACATCATCAAAAGTCAGTGCCAATGCACCTGTCCCCGTTTCAACAATCTTTGCCATAGCAAAATTCCTTGTATAATAAAATATTATAATAAAACACCGCAAGGAGCCTTAAAACACAACTGCGGTTCTCATAGGTGATTGGCAAAAAATTATGCCATGCTACAAACAAAATGAAAAGAAAAATAAATATTTTTTTAAGTATGGTTTATAAAAATTTACAATTGTGATTCAATAGGTAACCAACTTATTATTTTTGCAAATGCGCGACGCCAAAAATTGCTTTCTGGTTCATAATCAATGCTATACTGTTTTTCATTTTCAATAAAATCCCAATAAATACGATCATTATCACCAAGACGAAGATGATAACTCATTTCTCCCGTCGTTTCTTCAGAAAACAATAAATCTAACCTTGCTGTAATGGGGGCACATTCAAAAAGAATGCCCATTTCTGTATTTAACGCTGCCGATCTAGGATCAAAGTTTAAAGATCCAATAAAAGCCGTTTTACGATCAACTAAAAAAGCTTTAGCGTGTAAACTCGCCTTACTCGATCGAAACAATCTCAACCCATGGGTGTTGCCTTCCGCTTTTAATTCATAAAGCTTAACACCACTTTTCAAAAGTGCCTTACGATAAGGTACATAACCACCATGCACTAATGCTACATCGGTCGCCGCTAAGGAATTCGTAAGAATTCTGACATCAACACCTTTTGAAACCAAATCACTAAAATTCTGCGTACCGACCTTACCAGGAACAAAATAAGGTGACGTAATCTGAACCGTTTTCTGGGCATTTCCAATAACCTTTGAGAGTGCCTTCATAAGCCAATTGCTCGCTTTTTTACGTAATGCTTTTTCTGGAGGATCAGAAAGAACAACAACTTTGTCTGCTAAAAATAACCGCTTTCCTGTTTGGATAAAACAATTAAAGTTAATGTGCTCTTTGACATAATCTAAATAAACTTTTGCAACTTTGGAATCACGAAACTTTCGTAATTTATCTTTCCAATAGCTAAGATCACTTGCGCTTTTAGGAACAACCAAAGTATGAATTGGCAAAACAACAGCACTATTCCAAAAATCATCAAAGATACTTTCTACCTTTTTAACAGAAGGACCGATTAACATCAAATCTAAATCTCGAAAATGGGATTCTTTACCAGCATCAAAATAAGAATCTGCAAGATTACGTCCTCCTACAAAAGCGACCCTGCCATCAACAATAAAAGCTTTATTATGCATTCTACGTGTTACAGTAATTGCCCGTAATATAATTTCTAAACCACGGCGTAAACCACCTTTACGCGATCGCCCTGGATTAAACATTCTCACCTCAATGTGAGGATGTTTATCTAGCGCAATATAAGCTGGATCACGTGCCTGAGCATTAATATCATCCAAAAGAAGCCGTACCCGAACCCCTCGATCAGCTGCCTCAACTATTTCACTTAATAATAGGCGCCCCGTTAAATCATCATCCCAAATATAATACATCAGATCAAGGCTACGCCCAGCCTCTGCTGCTCCTATTGCACGAACACAAAACGCATCTAAATTGCTGATGATAAGGGAAAGAGCATCTTTATCAATCCCCAATCCATTTTCTTTCTCTGCTAATTGACTAATGATACAATCAAGCTTGGTTTCATCTTTCTGAATAGGCAACGCATAAGAACATTGCCCCCTAGCATTTTTCACAAAACGCCCATAGGTGTAGATTGCCAACATAGATGCAATAAAAAAAAAGAGGACAAAACCAATAACAATCTGTAAAAGAGTCAAAGAGGGCAAACTTTCTATTTTAAACTATCACATCATCAGTAATGCAAACAATAACACTAATCACTTTATCTTAATCGTATAGCAGGTAAAATGCCACTTCTTGCTTAAGAGAGTATAAATTTAATATTGATGATACAAAAATTTTAGCGGTAGTATTTAAAAGTTTTTAAAAATGCTTCTCTGTTTTAATAAATGTAAACTTAACTAAAATTGTATAAATTGAAACAAACGATTAAAATAGTCACATAAAATTTATATTTGATTTAAATCAACAAAATCATCCTCTATAGATAAATTTTACAATAAATGATTGTTTTCTTCAGCTTTCCCCCACGGACTTTATCAAAATTCACTCTATTTTTTGAAACGCATGCTTGTCATGAAGAGAAATTTGTTATGAATTTTACTTCCGTTCTTGACTTCTTATTGTTCTCAATTCTTCCATTTTTCTATAAAGTGTAGAGCGACCGATATGAAGGCGGCGCGCAATCTCACTCATATGTCCTTTATAATGTTTAACCGCTTTCTCAATAATATCATGTTCCATCTCTGCAAAAGTACGTACATGCCCATCAGTATTCAAAAACTGTATCGATTCTTGTTCATTATCTTCTTGATCTTCCCGCATATTACCCTCAATGATATTAGGAACGTTCATTAATGAATTTCCCATTAATTGGGGAAAATCTCGAACAGTTAATAATGGTCCTTCACTGAGTAAAATCGCACGAAATAAAAAATTTTCAAGTTCATTTCTATTGCCAGGCCAATCATACTGCATAAGCAAGGAAAGAGCCGATCCTGTTAAACCATGAACATGTGATCGCCCTGTTTCTGTGATAATGCGATCAATCAAACGTTGTGTGATCTCTGGAAAATCATCCCTTAATTCTCGTAAAGCAGGAACGCTAATAGACAAATGAGAAAATTGTTCAAACAAACTATGCAAAAAAAGACTCTCTTTAACCAAGTCCTTTAAACACGATGTTGAAATAGCAATGATTCGAAAAGGAAAAAGTTCTTCTTTTGTATCCCTTTCTTTAAGATAATCAGCAAACCGTTTTTGCTGTATGGGCTCAAGTCGATCAATATCACAAAGGCAAAGTGTTCCTTTTTCAAGCGAAGAAACCAATGGTAGAAATTCTTTAAACCACTGCTGATTTTCCTCTTCTGGATCAACGATGGCTGAACATTGAAAGCGAATAAAAACGCCCTCCGAGAATAAACCCTCATGATGAATAATCTGAGCTAATGTCTCACGTCCTGTTCCAACTTCACCCTCTATCAAAAGATTTTGTAAAGAAGTCGCTGCTTTTCTCGATTGTTCTAAAACTCTCTGCATAGCTTTACTTTTTATGCAAAGATCAGAAAACCGTAAATGATTCTCTTTTTTTCGTCGAATATCTCGAACCTCATTCTCCAAGGCAGAAATAAGAGCAAGAATATCCAAAGTAACTCTTACGCGTAATAATGTTACTGGATGAATCCAATAATCAATAGCTCCAGCTGCTAAAGCTCTCTGGAGTAAATTCTGATTCTCTTGCTGTGCTATAACAATAATAGGAATAGAAACCCCAGAAACTCTAATCATTTTAATCAAATCGCTCACACTCAAATCACTCATAACGACATCAAGGAGTGCAAGCATAATGTTTTTACGCCTGTGTAAAAGATCAATCGTACGGAGGCCATTTTCTGCTTCAATGACACGGTAACCAAAACTTCTGAGCATTGCAGCAAGCTCTATACGTCTTCCATAATCTTCACTCGCAACAAGAATGGGACCAACCATAATGTCAATAATCTCCTTTGAGACTACTCAGGGGCTTAATGTAAAAATTGTTGTAAACCATAAGAAATATTTCACCTCTTGTGTTTCACTTACGAACTTCATCAAGCTGTTAATTAAATACAACATTAAGGCATTTTTTTCCATTTTTTTGCTTTTTCATTGATTTTCATCAAATTTTTCATATTGACTCATGGCGTAATTTAATAATTTTATACAAAATAGAAACTAGAGAGCAAAATAATCAAAATAGAGTGAAATAAATGAAACACACCTATCATATTTTATGTCTTACAATTGCTGCGATTCTATTAAGTGCCTGTAGCTTTTCGCAATATTATAGCCCCAATATGCCAACTGGAATTGATGGAAAATGGATTGATGAGAATGGTATTATTTCTTCTTTCCACAATGGTGTTTTCGAAACGCATGCAGCAGATACAGAAGAAAAACTATCAGAAGGGACATATAATTATTTCAATGCTCAAAATATAGAAATTGAAATACGCTCTATTCTCCGTGGAACAATCTCTAGAGTCAATTGCACAATGTCATATAACGCGACACAACTTCTTTGCACCTCACATACAGGAGCACAGTTTTTTCTTCAGAGAAAATCTTAAACAAAATATAAAGTAACACTTCTCTTAGAAATAGAGGAAGTACATACATTAAGCAGGAGGTGATCGTTTCTCCTCCTGATAGGAAACCCTCTCTAAAATATGCAAAGAGACTGTTACAATCTCTATCCATAGGATTTTTTAAACATTATGAAATGCGCAAAACACTCATTTTCTTCTACAAAACATAAGAAAACTCATTTCACAAAAAATTATGACTTTGCATCATTCAATCTATTTAAACCAATAATAACATTTTTTGGTAGGGAACTTTAATCTAAGCAGCACCAATGCGCAAAAGATCATGAAAATGAACAATTCCTATCGGCTTCTTATCTTCAACCACGAAAAATGCACCAATATGATGATCATTAATAAAAGCTGTTGCTGCACCAACAAGTGTATTTGGCTTTACAACTTTAGGAGCTTTGGTCATCACTTCGTCAACATTAAATTTTGATAAATTAAAATGAATGTTACGTGCAAGATCGCCATCAGTTACAATGCCGATTAGTTCACCTTCCTGATTCACAACACCAACACAACCAAAATGTTTTTTTACCAAAACATTCATCGCTTCAGTCATAGCTGTTCCCTGCATAACCAAAGGAATACTATCACCCTCATGCATAATATCACACACATATTTGAGGCTTGCACCAAGAGAACCACCAGGATGATATATTTTGAAATCCGTTGCAGTAAAACCACGCATTTCTAAGAGAGAAACCGCTAATGCATCTCCCATTGCCAATTGCATAATTGTTGAAGTTGTAGGAGCTAAACCATGGGGACAAGCCTCCTCTATCCTTGGTAATAATAGCACAATATCAGCTTGTCGTCCTAACACAGAATGCTCACTTGATGTCATTGCAATAAGGGGGATACGAAAACGTGCAGCATAGCTCATAATGCCACTTAACTCTTGAGTTTCACCAGACCATGATAAAGCAAGAATAACATCATCAGATCCAATCATACCAAGATCACCATGATTGGCTTCTGCAGCATGAACAAAAAAAGCCGGTGTTCCTGTTGAAGCTAAGGTTGCTGCAATTTTTGTCCCTATATGACCACTTTTCCCAAGACCAGTAATGACCACATGTCCACGGGCATTTCTAATAGTTTGAACAGCTGCTTCAAAAGAAGAAGAAAGACTTCCAAGAAGAGCTTCTTCAAGGGCTTTAAGCCCTTGCTTTTCACTTGCAAGTGTTTTAAGCGCCGATGCAACAGCACCTTGCAAAGCCACATGAGGAGATGGTCTGGTCATAATCAAATTCGATCAATAAAATTAAATGAGAAATCTACATCATTTTCAATTTTAATGGTTTCCAATAAATTTTTCAATGAGGCAGAAATGTGGCTGTGCATATCAGCGCGGGCTAAAGAAAATGCAACATTAGCTTCAATAAAACCAGCTTTAGAACCGCAATCAAAAGTGCGCCCTTCTAATTGCAAACCCCAAAAATTTTGTTCGTTTGAAAGCCGTATCATAGCATCTGTTAATTGAATTTCATTTCCTGCTCCTCGTTCTTGAGTGGAAAGAATATTAAAAATTTCTGGCTGCAAAATATAACGTCCATTGATATATAAATTTGATGGTGCTGTTCCTTGTGCTGGTTTCTCTACCATTTTTGTGATTTCAAAACCATTTGCAATCTGTTTGCCTTTCCCAACAATACCATATTTATGTGTTTCTCTAGGATCGCATTCCTGAACTGCTATAATATTTCCCCCACCCATCTTTTCATAAAGGCTCATCATTTCAGAAAGACAGCCCTTTTTCGCTTGTATCAACATATCCGGTAATAACAAAGCAAAAGGTTCCCCTGCAACTAATTCACGTGCACACCAAAGAGCATGCCCTAATCCCAAAGGTTGTTGTTGCCGAGTGAAAGAAGTTGACCCTGGTAATGGCTGTAAACGGTATAAATGTGCAAGATCTTCTTTCTTTCCACATTCAGCAAGTGTCGTATATAATTCAACTTGTTCATCAAAATAATCCTCAATAACGGCTTTGTTACGTCCAGTTACAAAAATAAAATGCTCAATACCAGCTTCCCTCGCCTCATCCATAACATATTGAATAACAGGTTTATCAACAACCGTTAGCATTTCTTTAGGAATCGTTTTTGTCGCAGGAAGAAAACGCGTACCAAGACCTGCCACTGGGAATACTGCTTTCCGGATTTTACGCACACTCACCTTCCTCAATGAATTCATATAACTTTTTTGTTTTATTTATCATATGTTTTTACGAAATGGTAAAAAAGATATCTTATTGTTTTGATTATCATTATAATGGGCAATCAAAAATATAAAAAGAGTCTGAGAATTTATTGAAGGAATTAAAACGAATTATTTATTTCAGTTTTCTCCTCTTCTTGATCATATTATCGATTAAACTAAATACAAAATAAAGTTATTGCACATCTAATGAATTGAATATTAATGGGGATTTCAAAATGCAAAAAACAGAATTGAAGACTTTCTCTTTTTTAGAGAAGTCAATAGCTTGGAGAACTCTTCTCACTGGCTCTGCCGTTATTTTTTCTGCTTTTTTAATGTTTTTTGCACCCCTTTCATATGCTGATAGCGGATTTAAACATTGGATTCAAGAGTTTAAAAAAATAGCTATTGCTCAAAATATTACCCCTTCTACGTTTCATATGGCGTTTAAAGGTGTTAATGCCATTGATCCAGAAGTTCTAAAAAGCGCCGCATACCAACCGGAATTTATTGCTCCTTCATGGAACTATTTCGACAATCGTGTCCATGATATTGCAATTGAGGAAGGACGGCGCCAAACTCAAAAATGGAACAAATGGCTTCTTCAAATTGAAAAACGTTTTGGTGTGGACCGCAATATTCTGCTTGCTATTTGGTCAATGGAAAGTAACTATGGGAAAGTTTTAACCAATAAAAGTGTAATGCGTGATGCCATTCGCTCACTTGCAACGCTAGCCTATGCTGATAAAAAACGTGCAAAATATGCATATACACAGCTGATTGCTGCTCTGAAAATTCTACAAAGTGGCGAAATTAATCGCTCTCAACTCACTGGATCTTGGGCCGGCGCATTGGGGCATACCCAATTTATTCCAAGCAGTTATCTCGCCTATGCTGTTGATATAGACCAAGATGGACGGCGTGATATTTGGAACTCTGTTCCCGATGCTCTTGCTACTGCTGCTAACCTTCTCCATAAAAATGGCTGGCAACCTAATCTTATTTGGGGAGTAGAAGTAAAAGTGCCGCAGGGGAAAAACCTTCCTGAAGGCTGGTATTCCTTTGAACAATGGAAAAAATTAGGTGTAAAACACGCAAATGGGCATCCTCTTCCTACATTAGCTGAACACGCAATATTAAAATATCCAGATGGAGAAAAAGGACCTATATTTTTAGTCACAAAAAATTTCTTTGTTCTGAAACATTATAATAATGCCGATCGTTATGCTCTTGCTGTTGCCCTTCTTGCTGATCGCATCGCTGGACATCCTGGATTGGTGCATGATTGGCAAAGACCTTTTCAATCTCTTACTTTCCAAGAATGTAAAGAACTGCAATCGCACTTAAGGGCACTAGGCTATTATAAAGGGAATGTTGATGGAAAAATCGGAACAGCCTCTCGCGAAGCAATTAAAGCTTTTCAACTCCGTCACGGACTAAAAGCAAATGGATATCCATCATCTCAAGTGCTTTTTCTCCTTCGCAAACAATAATGGAGAATAAGGTTTTGTCTCTTTCTCGCCTAATATACTTGATATTCCTACTGCTTTCACTTGCTATTATAGCGATTATACAGCCATCCCCAAGTAAAGCAACGAACTTCTTCAAATGGTTGTCACAACATAATAAACAGGCACAACAACAACCACAAATTATAGAACAAAAAATAGACAAGCCGCAAAAAAAGATTGTCACACAAAAAAACACACAAAAGCTAAAAAATGAGAATGCAAAGCGCATTCTTGTTGTAGGGGATTTTGCAGCTTCTGCTGTTGCCGATGCACTTAAAAAGTTTTTTATAAATAATAGCGATATCGTTATCATGAACAACACAATATCGGCTTCGGGCTTAATTCGAACGGATTATTATTCTTGGCAAAGAAATATTTCTAAACTCATTGATCAAAATAACCCCGATGTTATTATTATGATGATCGGTGCAAATGATAATCAACCCATCACAAACTCTCATAACATGATTAACACAGATCAGTCAGAATGGATGCGCATCTACAAACAAAGAATTATCGAAATTACTGAAAGTCTTCACGCCTCTGGAAAATCATGGATATGGATAGGTCAGCCTTCTTTTGGAAATGACCTTTTGACACAAAAAATGAAAATTTTTAATGCGCTCTATAAACAAGAAACAGAAACAGCAGGAGGATATTTTCTCGATATCTGGAGTAACTTTAGTGATGAAAAAGGAAACTTTTCTTTTTCTGGCTATGATGTTAATGGAAAAATAGCCAAATTACGCACCAATAATGGCATGTATTTCACCTCTGAAGGAAAGAAAAAACTTGCTTCTTATTTAGAAAAACCATTGAAAAATATTTTAAATTTTCATGCCTTTTCTCATGAAAATTCATACTCAACCGATAAAGCTATTCAAAAACTTATACAAGAGCCAAATAATCAAGAGTCAAGTAATATTATGCGCCAGCCTCCAATGAGCCTCGATGATATGGTACAACAAAATACCCACCTTCTAGGCAGAAGAACGTCAAGTTTTATAAAAAAATCATGGTTTCCACCAAATGGGCATCAAAAAGATCGGGCTGATAATTTTTCTTTCCCATAATGTCTATTTAAAATACAAAATCTAATTTCCTCTATAAACAAAAAGCGAATAAGATAAAAAACTCTGTTTACAGAGCTATAATGCAGAGAGAATTTGCATAAATCGCAACCACATCCTTCCAAAGAATATGAAAACGGCATGGTGTTAACCATACCGTTATATCTTACAGACCACGTTTGTTAATCATTGCCTCTGGTAAAGGCATCCGTCCCCGAAAAGCTTTATAAAGCTCCTCTGGATCACGACTTCCTCCAGCGGAGTAAATAAAACGTTTCAACTTATCAGCAAGTTCTGAATTAAAAACATCTCCCGTTTCTTCAAAAGCCTGAAAAGCATCAGCATCAAGCACTTCTGACCACATATAAGAATAGTAACCAGCGGCATAACCATCCCCTGCAAATACATGCATAAAATGTGGAGGACGATGACGCATAATAATTGTATCTGGCATTTGTAACTTTTCCAATTCTTTATGTTCAAAAATTGTTGGATCAGTTACTGTTTCGCCTTGATGAAAAGCCATATCCACTAAAGCTGATGAAATAAATTCAACCGCAGAAAATCCAGCATTAAATGTCTGTGCTGCTAAAACTTTATCTATCAACTCTTGTGGCATAGGAAGACCTGTTTTTGTATGTATAGCATAAGATTTTAATATCTCTGGTACGGTTAACCAATGTTCGTAAAGTTGAGAAGGTAGCTCAACAAAATCACGTGAAACAGATGTTCCCGACACAGATGGCCATGTTACATCAGAAAGCAAACCATGCAATGCATGCCCAAATTCATGGAAAAGCGTACGTGCATCATCAAGTGATAAAAGAGCAACTTCCCCTTTGGGTGGTTTAGCAAAATTACAAACATTGTAGATAATAGGCTTTTGTCCGCCATCCAATTTATGTTGTGATTGCAAACTACTCATCCACGCACCAGAGCGTTTTGAAGAACGCGCAAAATAATCACCAATAAAATGCCCAAGCAAACTTCCATCAGATTTCTTTACCTCCCACAAACGTGCATCAGGATGCCAAAGTGTAACAGAATTTTTTTCTTCAAATGTAATGCCAAAGAGTTTTTCTGCTACTCCAAAAGCTGCTTTAATCATACGATCAAGCTGAAAATAATATTTAATTTCAGCGCCATCGAAAGAAAATTTTTCAGTGCGAAGTTTTTCAGAATAATAACGCCAATCTGAAGCGGCTAAAGATTCATTGCTGCCCTGATTATTGGCAAAATTTTGTAATTCAATTTGCTCAGTAGAAGCCTTTGCTCTTGCTCGCTCCCATACAGGCATAAGCAAATCCATAACTGAATCAACACTTTTAGCCATGGTATTATCGAGTTTTAAATCTGCAAAAGATTTATATCCCAATAATTTAGCTTGCTCATCTCGAAGTGCAACAATCTCTAAAATAATGGTTCGATTATCATTCTTGTTATTATTTTCACCACGTTTAGCCCAAGCTTGGAACGCAACCTCACGCAAATCACGACGATCAGAGAATTTTAAAAAAGGTTCAACAATCGAGCGTGCTAATGTTAATGCATAGGCTTCTTCATTGCCTCTTTCGCACGCAATTTCTTTCATTGAAGCAATGAGATCTTGCGGTAAACCAGATAAATCCGTTTGTTTTAAAAATAGAATCCATTCAGCTTCATCGTTTAAGACATTTTGTCCAAAAGTAGCATTTAAAAATGCAAGCCTTTCATTAATTTCCACAAGTCGTTTTTTAGCTTTTTCATCGAGTTTTGCACCATGACAAACGAACTTTTTCCACCATAATTCAAGAATACGTGTTGTTTCACTCTCAAATATCCCCTGTTGCGACTGTTTATAAAGCACATCTATTTTTGCAAATATCCGTGCATCCATCATCATTTTTGAAGAATAACGAGAAAGTTTTACAACGAACTCTTGCTCTAGCTGTTGAATTAATACATTCGTATGAGCACTGGCGCGCAAGAAAAATATTGAACAGACACGATCAAGCGCTTTGCCGCAAAGCTCAAAAGGCTGTAAAAAATTCTCAAGCGTCGGTGGTTCTTGCTCCATCGCAATCGCTTCTAGTTCTTCTTCGGCTTCTTGAAGAGCCTGTTTAAAAGCAGGTTTAAAATCTTCATCACTTATAGAAGAAAAATCAGGAAGGCCTGAAAATCCCTTCCAGTCCAGCACGGCTTCTTTTGTCATAATACTTTATGTCTCCATTATAAATTTAAGCTGTAATAATTATCTTTACGACACAAATTGATAATATACTAAAATTATTTCGTGAGTTTCAAAACTACCTGTCAAAGCTCTATTGAATCAAAAAATTAAAAGTATCTTCAACTTCAGGAGATAAATAAAAATAAGAATTTCCACAATTATGAAACAAGATATTAATTTATAATGATAATTTATCTTTTTATATATTGATTGAGAAACCTGAAAATCGTAAGATTTTTTCATTTCAAACTCTATTATAATTGAAGCAATAAAAACACTTGAAGAAAGGCATAATTTCTATTCTTTACAAAATATTGCTGTAAATTCTTTTGAAAATTGCAAAACGGCATTGAAGAAATGATGGTAGAAATTAGAATTGATTTTTACATTTACGCCTATATTATCCCTCAATTAGGCAGTATTCTCGTTTCGATGATTCAGAAACTTGTTCATAATTAATAATTTATCCTTGACTTTACTTCAAATATTAACAATTGGAGTATATCGGGGGAGGTTTTTTCAAATCTTCCATAAACTTTTGTTTTTATCTCATCTATTATCTAGATTTATAACTCTCCAACTCTTCAGGAGGTACTTTATCATGACTGAAATCAAAACGGCCTTCGACTTCAAAAATTTTTCTCCTGAAGCTCTCGCTGAAAAATTAAAAAATCAGCATTTTGCAGACTCTATTGATATCATCAATGATCTCGATATCATGGAACGTGTCACTATTCTCAGTCTTCTACCTCTTGATTATGTTATCGAACTGTTTGACAAACCAGAACTTGAGCAACCTGCTGCTATTCTAGAACTTTTTCCTATAAATCACGCTGTTAAAATTCTTGATGGCATGTCTGCAGATGCTGCCGCAGACGTCTTTCAAGAAATGGATAAAGAAACCCGCACACGACTTTATGCCTTGCTTAAACCCTTAACGCGCGCTGAACTTAAAAAACTCACCAGTTATCCTGATCATACAGCAGGAGCACTGATGACAACAGAGTTTATAGCCGTTCCTTCAAACTGGACCATACAAAAAACTTTGGATCACATTCGTGAAGTCGAGCGAACACGTGAAACAGTTTATACCAGCTATGTGATTGATCCTAAAACAGGTACTCTTCTCAAAGCTGTTTCACTGCGTAACCTTATTCTTGCCTCACCTGATGAACAAATTCTCAATGTCCCTACTCATGACTCGCCCATTACAATATCGCCCTTCACGCATCATGAAGATATCGCACGCCTTTTCCAGCGCCATGATCTTCTCTCTGTGCCCGTCGTTGATGAAAACAACCATGTCATTGGCATTGTAACCGTCGATGACGTACTTGATACTATGGTTGATGAGATGAATGAAGATGCCTATAAATTTGGAGGTATGGAAGCGCTTAATAAACCCTATATGCAAATTAAGTTTCCTGAAATGATGAAAAAACGTGGCGGCTGGCTGGCTTTGCTCTTTATTGGTGAAATGCTGACAGCAAGCGCTATGCAATATTTCGAAACAGAACTCGAAAAAGCGATTATTCTTACACTGTTCATACCTCTCATTATGAGCTCGGGAGGGAATTCCGGCTCACAGGCGACATCCCTTATTATCCGTGCACTGGCTTTACGTGAACTTACGCTGAAAGACTGGTGGAAAGTTATCATTCGTGAAATTCCAACGGGGCTATCCCTTGGTCTTTTACTCGGAATTATTGGCATTGCACGTATTGCTCTTTGGCAACAACTCGGTATCTACGATTATGGACAACATTGGATTGCTGTTTCAACAACAGTAGGTACAGCTTTAGTTGGAATCGTTACCTTCGGTTCTCTTTCTGGATCTATGCTGCCTTTTATTCTTAAAGGTTTAAAATTTGATCCAGCAAGTGCTTCTGCTCCTTTTGTGGCAACTTTAGTCGATGTCATGGGCATTATAATTTATTTTTCTGTAGCTTCCCTCATTTTGTCAGGAACTCTTCTTTAAACATGTGAAGTAAAAATATACCCTTATGGAAAGATCTTGTCATGTAACCTAAAATCTATCCATAAGAAAACAAACTCTCGTATTTTTTTCTAGCGCACCATTTTATAATGATAATTCATCATTTTTATATCGAATAATAGCTCTGAATACCGTAAAATTACCTCATGATAGTCTTCTCATAAAATCATCTTCTTACCTGTCACAAGCAAGATGAATGTATGGATGGAAATTATTCAAGAAAGGAGTAAAATGCTCCTTATGCCCTCCCTCAAATACAAAAGCTGTCGCAATATTGACCGCTGAGAACGAATAATAATGGAGGTGATATAAGGGGGGGTTACACACTTCACAAAAGCGTTGATAGTATTACCATTCACGTATATTATAGCATTTATTGGCCCTATCATGAAATGGATGTGTAATATTAAGGTATCTTTCTTTTAATGCTTTTATATTCTTTATAAATCAAGCTGTGTTCCTGTTTCATAAATAAATCAAACAGATAATAACTCTTCCTCTAATCTGGCATACAAAAGTTAGAACTTCTTATAAAATTCTTAATCTTCTCAATATTTATCTCAAACTCAAATATGCGGTTGCATTAGATCTGAATATTGATTTACAAGCTCCAGAAAAAGCAAAAGCTTTATTAGAAGAAAAATACCAGAAAGCTGTTAATAGATTAGCTATGGATTGAGAGATATTCCGGATTTTTATCAATCTCTTTGCAAAACAACAAGCATAACACAACTAGCTTTACATTTACTTAATTTTTATAGACATCACATAAATTTCTCGCGTCATATTCATAAAGATCACATTGATGATGATTTATGGACAATTTTTGTCTCGAGAATAGAACACACCCATACTATAAAGTGCTTTTACGAAACTCCAGCAATTGAGGATTCATAGAGCATTAAAGACTTTGGTGAATCGTTTTGCCATAAAAATATGGACTCCATCTTCCAAAATTATAAAAAAACATGTAAAAGGCTTTTTAATAGTCAGGCAGAGAATGTAAAGACTTTGCCTCAAATGAAATTTCATTAAACGAAAAGAAGAAAATTTATGCAATTGCGTAACATTGCCATCATTGCTCACGTTGACCATGGGAAAACAACACTTGTAGACGGACTCCTTAAACAATCAGGAAATTTCCGTGACAATCAGCGCACAAGCGAACGTATGATGGATTCAAATGATATTGAAAAAGAACGTGGAATTACAATTCTAGCGAAAGTGACATCTGTTGTTTGGAAAGATACTCGAATTAATATTGTTGATACACCAGGACATGCCGATTTTGGTGGAGAAGTTGAACGCATTCTAAACATGGTTGATGGAGCCATTGTACTTGTTGATGCTGCTGAAGGACCAATGCCACAAACAAAATTTGTTGTTGGCAAAGCATTGAAAGTGGGATTGCGCCCTATTGTTGCTATTAATAAAATTGACCGACCAGATGCACGCGTTGATGAAGTCATTAATGAGGTTTTTGACCTTTTCGCTGCTCTTGATGCAACCGATGAACAGCTTGATTTTCCTATTCTTTATGGATCTGGACGCGATGGATGGATGGCTGAAGCCCCAGAGGGACCAAAAGATCAGGGATTAGGTCCTTTATTTGACCTTGTAACGCGGCATGTCCCTTCTCCTAGTGTAGCAGAAGGATCTTTTCGCATGATTGGAACTATTCTTGAAGCGGATCCGTTTTTGGGACGAATTATTACAGGGCGAATTCATTCTGGATCTCTAAAACCCAATCAAAATGTCAAAGTTCTTGGACAAGATGGAAAACTTTTAGAAACTGGGCGTATTTCAAAAATTTTAGCATTTCGTGGTCTAGAACGGCAACCTATTGAAGAAGGAAGTGCGGGTGATATTGTTGCGATTGCTGGTCTACAAAAAGGTACCGTTGCGGATACTTTCTGTGATCCAGCTGTCAATGAACCCCTTACTGCGCAACCAATTGATCCTCCTACTGTTACTATGAGTTTTCTTGTCAACGATAGTCCCCTTGCTGGAACTGAAGGCGATAAAGTAACAAGCCGTGTCATCCGTGACCGTTTGTTAAAAGAAGCAGAAGGCAATGTCGCTCTTAAAATTGAAGAATCTGCCGATAAAGATTCTTTCTACGTTTCAGGACGAGGAGAATTACAGCTTGCAGTTCTCATTGAAAATATGCGCCGTGAAGGATTTGAACTTAGTGTTTCACGTCCACGTGTTGTTATGCAAAAAGATGAAAATGGAATAACTCTTGAGCCAATCGAAGAAGTTGTTATCGATGTTGATGAAGAATATTCCGGTACTGTTGTACAAAAAATGTCTGAACGTAAAGGTGAAATGGTGGAATTACGTCCTTCTGGAGGTAATCGTGTCCGCCTTGTCTTTTATGCACCAACCCGAGGACTCATTGGTTATCAATCTGAACTTTTAACGGACACACGTGGTACAGCAATTATGAATCGTCTTTTCCATGCATATGAACCTTATAAAGGAGACATTGCTGGTCGTGTTAATGGTGTTATGATTTCAAATGACAACGGTGAATCTGTCGCTTATGCTCTTTTTAATCTTGAAGATCGTGGACCTATGATTATCGATGCGGGTGTGAAAGTCTATCAAGGTATGATTATTGGCATCCACTCACGGGATAATGACTTAGAAGTCAATGTGTTAAAAGGAAAAAAACTCACCAATATGCGCGCTTCTGGAAAAGATGAAGCCGTAAAGCTAACGCCTCCCATTAAAATGACGTTAGAACGCGCCTTATCGTGGATACAAGATGATGAACTTGTGGAGGTGACCCCTAAAAATATTCGTCTCCGCAAGCTCTATCTTGATCCCAATGAACGTAAACGTTTTGAAAAAACACGTGCATCAATTTCAAGCTAATTTTACAATCTCTTTGGTAAAACACTTGATTGTATTGAGCCTCACCCTATCCCAGAAAGGATGTCTTTATGAATATTAAGGAAATACCCGTGGGTAAAAACCCACCAGAAGATATTAATGTTATTGTGGAAGTCTCTCTTGGTGGTCAACCAATAAAATATGAGATGGATAAAAAGTCGGGCGCATTATTTGTTGACCGTTTTATTCATACATCGATGGTTTATCCTGGAAATTACGGTTTTGTCCCTCATACGCTTTCAGATGATGGTGATCCTATTGATGTCCTTATCTGTAATACCCGTCCACTTATGCCTGGTTGTGTGATCAATGTTCGCCCCATCGGAGCTCTAATGATGGAAGATGATGGTGGTAAAGATGAAAAAATTATTGCCATTCCCACTACAAAATTAACAAAACGCTATATCAATATTCATGACTATACAGATCTGCCCGAGATTACACTCAAACAAATTGAACATTTCTTCAAGCATTACAAAGATCTGGAACCTGGAAAATGGGCTAAAATTGAAGGGTGGCGTGATAAAAACTTTGCTTATGAATTGATTAAGCAAGCTGTTGAACGCAATAAAGAAATATAACAATTCTAATAAAATAAAGCCTGTTTTTTATAGGCTTTATTATTTATTTCTTCGCGACATATACTCTGTGAGGGATTGCCATATCTGCTGTAATTCTTCTAAATGTGTCGAAAAGTAAAGTTGTTTGTAGCGAGATGTTGCGCCGCTTTTCAGAGAAATAGAAGAAGCTGAAATTTTCCACTGCTTCGCAAGAAATTTAATGAGAGCTTTATTCGCTTTTCCATCTTCAGGAACAGCTCGAAGGCGTATAACCAGATATTGTTTTTCACCATCCCTACATTCAATCCCTATTATTTTATCAACAGATGATTTGGGAATGAGATATACAAACAAAATCAAGTTATTTTTATCAACTTGATAAAACATGTATTCGCCTCAAGTAATATTTCTATACATACATGTTTGCGTAAATGCGCCACATGAAAGTACGAATAAAATAAATAATAATGAATACCACAACAGGTGAAATATCAATTGTTCCAAAATTTGGTAAAATCCGCCGGATACGGCTTAGAACGGGATTTGTAAGGTGATATAAAAAATCTCTTATCAAAATAACAAAGCGATTGTGCGGATTTATGATATTAAAGACATAAAGCCAAGAAAAAACAACACTAGCGATTAAAATATCAATATAAATTTCAAAAATCAAATCAATTGCTCTAAGCAATGCATAAATCATGCGTTATCCTTTCAATCAAGGAAACAGAAGAGCGTACAGAAGGCCTTCATTAAAGTAAATCTGTGTATCAAACAATGGTTTTATATTTTAATATTCTTTTTTCTTGAATAAAAACAAAAAATCAAATTTTTCATCTCTCTATTTAATGACGATGAAGCTAGAAAACAAATATCACAGTTAAAAATAACGTGTGAAAATAAAAAAAACGGTAAATAATCTGAAAACTTTAAAAGCTCTAAATATTTCTTATAGGATTAATCTTAAATCTCATTGTTTTAATTATCAATATATAAAAAACACACAAACTAAAAACGGACTTAAAAGGCCGTTTTTAGTTTATTTTTAAAATTATTTCTGCAAAGCAGTTAAACGGTTAAGAGCATTGCTAAAGCCATCCAGCTGAACGAATAAATCATTCAAAGCTGGTTCACCTGCAGCAGCAATTGTCATCGCCAACTTTAATTGCTTTCCCGCACGTAAAGCTGCTACGTGACTTTTGTCAAAAATGACTGGCACCATGCAACCTGCTGGTACACAAGTCCTTATACCAGTTTCAATAACAGCTTTTCCTTCATCAACTTGTAAACGAACAGGTTTAGAAACCAAAATACCAAAAGGAACAGTTAAATTACCTGATACAACACCTTCAGCATTGAGAATGAGGCTCATAGCCACAACAACACGCCCTTGCTCATTCACTTCTTGACGGTGCATAAAGCAGACTTTTTTTCCTTCTTGTATACCACAGTTAATGGTCCACAAGCCATAGGTTTCAGTCAAAGAAGAAGCACCATTTGGCAATGTCGCTCCTGCATCTTTCGATGTAGAAGGGTTTGAACTTATTGCCAATGCAACAGATGAAATACTCAAGAGAGTACAAACTATAAGTAAATTAAATAATTTTTTCATTTTATATTCCTGTTCTTTACATTAAAGAAAAACATGTTTATTATTTATAAACAATATAAAGCACCTTAATAAAAAAGCTTTCTCATAATCATATAGCTTTTATAATGGACTAAGGCTACCTCGAAATTCACTGACAACTTTCATATAAACATGCTTTTTAAAAGAAACGGCAATCAAAGGAAGGTTTTCTAGATCAATCCATTTCCATTGATCGAATTCCGCTTTATTGCCATCTGGCGGCGGATTAATCGCAATTTCAGAAAGTTCCCCTGTAAACTGGAAAGCAAACCACTTTTGTATTTGGCCACGATATTTATTGCTTAATGTGCACCCAATAAGTTCTTGTGGAAAATCATAGTGGAACCAATTTTGTGCTTCTTTAATCAACTTTACAGATCGAATACCCGTTTCTTCATAAAGTTCACGATACGCTGCATCTAATGGTTTTTCATCTTCATCAATCCCTCCTTGAGGAAGCTGCCAACGATGAGATATGTCAATATTCGCATCTGCATGAATGGGCATCATTAAACGACGCCCAACCCACACTTTACCCTCATGACTAAAGACAACAATCCCAACACATTTGCGATAAGGAAGAGTCTTCAAATTAACACCCGCATCCATTTAATATTCCTCAAAAATACAAACTGTCCATATCTTTTCTCACTTTAATATATCTTTATTGGGATCTGGTGGAAATGCTGCATTTGCTATTTCACCCCGTAACAGTTTATAAGCCTCATTCAATTGAATATCATCCTTAGGATCTTGGGGAACAAATGCAGCTGAACCAGACCCTTTATTACTTTCTCGCTTCCCTTTAATATGACCTTTTAATGCAGATTCACCAACTTTTACATCATAACCCTTATATTTTTCAGGAAGTGGTTGCTCTACAATAATATCAGGTGTAATCCCTGTTCCTTGAATAGAAGTACCTGATGGCGTGTAATAAAGTGCCGTTGTTAAGCGTAAAGCTCCATTTTCACCCAAAGGAATAATTGTTTGAACAGACCCTTTACCAAAAGACTGCGTCCCTAAAATTGTTGCACGACGATGATCTTGTAATGCACCCGCAACAATTTCAGAAGCACTTGCCGAACCACCATTAATGAGAACAATGAGCGGTTTTCCATTGATGACATCACCTGGCTTCGCATCAAATCTCGTCACATCACTTTTTTTGCGCCCACGAGTTGACACAATCTCACCCTTATTGAGAAAAGCACTCGAAACATTAACAGCTTGATCTAAAAGCCCACCCGGATTAAGCCGCAAATCAAGAACGTAACCTTTTAGCTTATCTTCAGGAATTTTAGATTGGATATCTTTAATTGCCGCTAGAAGATTATTTAATGTCTGCTCAGAAAACTGAATAACTCTCACATATCCAATGTCACCCTCAACCCGATATTTTACCGCTTTTACTTTGATAATATCACGAATAATCTTCACTTCAAATGGCTTATCAACGCCAGAACGAATAATTGTTAAGGTAATTGGTGTTCCAGGAGCACCTCGCATCTTATTAACAGCTTCATTCAATGTTTGACCATTCGTTTGTACATCATCAATTTTTGAAATAAGGTCTCCTGATAAAATACCTGCTTTTGAAGCAGGTGTATCATCCATTGGAGAAACAACTTTAATTAAGTTTTTCTCCATAGTAACCTCAATACCAAGACCTCCGAATTCTCCTTTCGTAGAATCCCGCATATCCTTGGCTTCTTCAGCATTCAAATAAGATGAATGAGGGTCAAGCGATGTGAGCATGCCATTGATAGCATTTTCAATCAGCTTTTTATCATCTGGAACTGTAACATATTGCATACGCACGCGCTCAAAAACATCGCCAAATATAGCTAGCTTTTTATATGCATTATCTTCATTATTCGCAGCAACAGACTGCACCATAACCATTGAACAGGCGCCGAGCAATACCCCAGCGACCAAAAGAATAACTTTACGAATCATTTTGGCTCCTTCTTATTTTTTCAGTCTGCCACCAAGGAGTTGGATTTACAGGTTTTCCCTGCTTTCTAAACTCAATGTAAAGCATTGGAGAAGTTTTTCCTATATCCAATGCAACACTGTTTGAAATAAATTGCATCTCCATTATACCCAGAGGCTCACCTGAAAGAACAAACTGCCCCTGTTTTACATTAATTCTCGACATTCCAGTAAGAATGATATGATAACCATTTCCAACATTGAGAATGATTAAATGTCCGTAAGAACGAAATGGCCCAGCAAAAGCAACAAAAGCATCTACAGGTGATATAACAACAGCTCCTGACTCTGTTTCTATCGTTTCACCAAAGCGCGTAATCTGCGAACTTTTGCTAGAATGATATATTCTTTTTCCTGAAACAGGAAAAAGTAAAGAACCTTTTCGGCTTTCAAAATTGGATTGTTCTAACAATTGCAAACTTTTCCGTACCTGTACTGATGCATCAGAGCTAAGTTTTGACTGACGGTCGAGCTCTAAAATCAATTCTTCCAAAGACTGCGCTTTTTTAGCAAGAGCAATATTTTTTCGTTGCTGTTCTGTAAGTTCTTTTTCTGATTTTGTTTGTAGTTTGTTTTTTTTGTCTAATAAAAGCTCTAAACGTTTTCGCTGCTCTGCTTGATTTTGCAGTTTTGTCTTTAATGCTGTATATTCCCTAGTAATGGAATTACTCAAATTGGTCAACTCCTTGAGTTTTACTGTTAAATCTCGTGTTTTCTCCTGCATCTGAGGAATAACAGTACCTAATAAAACAGAACTACGTATAGAAGCCAACGCGTCCTCTGGCTGTATCATAAGAGCAGGAGGCGGATTCAATCCCATACGTTCCAAAATTGCAAGAACTTCCGCAAATTCAGAACGACGATTTTTTAAACTTTGATAGACTTGTACCCGCTTTTCTATCATTTTTTCAAGCTTTTCTTCCCTTTTAGCAATATCATCTGCTACTGTACGTTCTTCTTTAGCCGCTTTTATGAGTGCATCACTCAAAACACGTTGATCTTTTTTTAAATGCTCAACTTGATGCATAAGAAAAGCAACACGCTCACGCGAAAGTGAAATATTTTGGCGAATCTCTTCCAATTCTTTATGTGCTTCCGTACTCCTCATTGTATCTTCCGCATGCGATACAGAAAAGCAAAAAAACATACTCAAGAGCAGGATGACGAATATCACGCATCCCCCATATAAATATCGCATCTTTCTATGAAGAAGATTTTTCATTTGCAAAAACCATGACACCTCATCGTATACATTAGAGATGTTGTAAATGGTGTCAGCTAAAACACTATTAATAAATGTATAAATAAGTGCTAAAAATTGCACAAAAATATTAAAAACGATGATACGGATGATTATTTTCAATTGTTACAGCGCGGTAAAGTTGTTCTGTAAGAAGAATACGTGCAATTTGATGTGGCCACGTCATCAAACCAAAAGATAAAAGAAAATCAGCACACTTCCTTATTTGTCCATTATGCCCATCAGGTCCTCCCAAAGCAATGACGACATCTCGAATGCCTTCATCACGATAACACCTCAATTTTTCAGAAAAAGAAGTTGAAGAAATCGATTCTCCACGCTCATCTAACACAATTAATCGACATTTTTCAGGTAAAAATTCAATAAGTTTTCTCCCCTCTTCCTCCATACGTTGACAAGCTGTTTGAGCACGACTTTCTGGTATCTCTTGTAACTTTTTTAAATGAAAGCCTACATCTCCAGAAATTTTAGAAAAACGATCCAAATAATGCTGAACCAATTTTTGCTCCGCCCCACTTTTCATACGACCAACCGCAAAAATAGAAATTTGCATTTTAATGATCTCCGAAAAGAACCGATTTTGTATTGTTTAAATCCGGAGTCATCCATATCTTTTCTAAATTATAAAAAAGACGAATTTCTGGACGAAAAAGATGAATGATAATATCACCTGTATCAATCAATACCCAGTCACCTCCAGCAAGCCCTTCTACACGCGCAAGCCCCTGCCCACTATCTTTCCAAGTACGTAATAAATGATCAGCAACAGAAGATACATGACGCTGCGAATGTGCTGAAGCTATGATCATATAATCAGCTAAAGATGTCTTCCCTTGAATATCAATAGCAACAATATCTTCTGCTTTTGTATCTTCCAAACTCTTGAGAATAACTTCAAGACTCCCCTTAACAGAAAAAACTTCTTTTTCTGTTAAGGGCATAATATCGTAAGAGTGGTTTTTTACAACTTTTTTCAGATCAATATTCCTTTCTTATTGTTGTAGAATGTAAAAAGTTTTCTCTAAAGAGAAGCAGAATCTTATAAATTGTTCAAGAAAAATTATTCTTCTTCAAACGAAGCTTTGTTGAAGATTGAAAAGATAAAGGTCCATGCAAATAAGTCCAAACTGGTGGTTTTATAAAAGGTAATCGCTCACTTTCTCTCTCGTCCAAACGAAACTGGCTATAAATGTGCGCCATAGGAGAAGAAAGTGCCGACCGATTGCCTAAAGGACGATCAATAATCGCAATAGGAAGCATAGAAACAATATCATGCCATCGATACCAATGATGTATCGTCGTAAAACTATCTGCCCCCATAATCCATACAAAATTTACGCCACTGCAATGGGTAAGAATATGAAAAATCGTATCTACAGATACTTTGCTCCCTATAGCCTGTTCAAAACCTGTTAAGCGAATTTTTGGATGGTCAATAAGTTTAAAACTTAATCGCATTCTCTCCTCTAAAGGGAGTAACTGTGTACAATCCTTTAAAGGATTCCCAGGACTAACCATCCACCATAACTGATCAAGATGCAAACGCCGAATGGCAATTTTTGCAACGAGAAGATGCCCCGCATGCGGCGGATTAAAAGAACCACCAAAAAGACCTACAACATTAGATCTTTCAACATGTGGCATACGATTTTTCCATAGAAAAAATGGATTTTTCAAGCTCTAACCTGACCATTTCCTTTAACGTGATATTGAAATGATGTTAGCTGTTCAACACCTATGGGACCACGTGCATGCATTTTTCCTGTTGCGATACCAATTTCCATTCCAAAACCAAATTCACCTCCATCAGCAAATTGTGTAGATGCATTGTGTAATAAAATAGCTGAATCTAAATGATTAAAAAAATCCTTCACCACTTCCAAATCCTCAGCAATAATCGATTCCGTATGTCCTGATGAATAACGCTTGATATGAGCAATGGCTCCCTCAACACCCTCAACCGTTTTAACAGAAAGAATAGCATCAAGATATTCATGCGACCAATCTTCTTCAGAAGCTAATTTGACATCTGGCATAAGAAAAACAATATCTTCTGTGGCACGAATTTCACATCCCTTCTCCTGTAAAGCAGTTAAAACAGGAAGAAACTTTTTTAATGCCTCGTTGTCAATGAGAACTGTCTCAACAGCACCGCATATCCCTGTCCGACGCAACTTCGCATTTAAAACAATATTACGCGCCATATCCAAATCTGCCGATTTATCAATATAAATATGACAAAGTCCCTCTAAATGGGCAAAAATTGGAACACGTGCATCAGACTGAACGCGCGCAACAAGGCTCTTTCCACCACGTGGCACAATAACATCAATCGCTCCATCCAATCCTTTGAGCATTTCCCCAACGGCAGCACGATCTGTCGTTCCAACCATTTGGATAGCATCTTTGGGTAAACCAGAGCACTCTAAACCTTGTACCAACGCACAATGAAGAGCATGTGAAGAATGAAAACTATCCGAACCACCGCGCAAAATCGCAGCATTGCCTGCTTTTAAGCACAAAGAACTCGCATCAACTGTAACATTTGGACGACTTTCATAAATAATGCCAATCACACCAAGAGGTGTCCTTACACGACTTATATGAAGCCCATTAGGGCGTGTCCACGCACTCATGACCTGCCCAACAGGATCAGACAAACGAGCAACTTGACGAACACTGTCTATCATTGCACCTAAACGCAAATCATCTAATTTTAGCCGATCAATCATTGCAGCTTTCAAATTATTCTGAGCAGCCTTCTCTAAATCTTGACAATTCGCTCGTAAAATTTTATCTGACTGAGCCTCTAGACTTAAAGCGATCATTTCCAATGCATTGTTCTTTTGCTCAGAAGAAGTAACGGCCAACACTGCAGCGGCATGGCGTGCTTTCTGCCCCATATTCCTCATTTGTTCTTCTAAAGTCATCGTATTATCCACTCTGCGAAAACAATAAAAACAAAAGTAACTTTTTTAAACAGAATTGATCAAGCAACGTACAATCATATCATTACGATGCACCATAGCAGAGCGCGCCTCATACCCAAGAATAGCTTCAATTTCTTCACTTTTATGTCCTATAATGCGTACAGCCTCATCTTTGTCATAGCTTACAAGTCCACGCGCAATCTCAACTCCATCTGTACCAACAATTGCAACCGTATCCCCACGTTGGAAATTTCCCTCAACGCCAATAACCCCTGCTGCTAATAACGATTTTCCTGTTTCAAGAGCCCTAATGGCTCCTTGATCAATCGTCAAAACACCAGATGGATCTAAATGACCAGAAATCCATGTTTTCCAAGCATTGACAGATTTCTTACTTGCCGCAAAAAAACTCTTGCGTTCACCTTTGTCAATTGCAGCAAGGGGATTCATACGCTTGCCTGAGGTGATAATCATCGCCGTTCCAGCAGCATTAGCTATTTTTCCGGCATCAAGCTTAGTCTTCATTCCTCCCCGTGAAAACTCTGAAGCAGCAACATCTGCCATTTTTTCGATATCATGCGTAATGGATGCAACAAAAGGTATAAATTCAGCCGTAGGATCACTATGGGGAGACTTTGTATAAAGACCATCAATATCAGATAAAAGTATTAAAAGATCTGCCCTCACCATTGTTGCCACACGCGCAGCTAAACGATCATTATCACCATAACGAATTTCAGTTGTTGCAACAGTATCATTCTCATTAATAACAGGCACAGCTCCCAAACATAAAAGCGTCTCAATCGTTGCACGTGCATTGAGATAACGCCTTCGCTCCTCCGTATCAAATAAAGTGAGCAAAATTTGGCCTGTTTTGAGCCCATGTTGAGCAAGCGCATCACCATAGGTTTTTGCTAACTCAATTTGCCCCAAAGCAGCACATGCCTGGCTTTCTTCCAATTTCAAAGCCCCCTTAGGAAGCTGTAGCAATGTCCTTCCTAAAGCAATAGCACCTGAAGACACCAACAATATCTCTACGCCTCCTTTGTGCAATTCAACAACATCACTAATCAAGCTTTTAAGCCATTCAACCCGTAAACCTGCCTGAGGATCAACCAAAAGGGCAGATCCAATCTTGACCACAATACGTTTATAGTGTGTAAGTTTTTGCAATCCAACAACCATCTCAATCAATCCTGCTATCCCCACCGTTCTCCTCTTTGCGTGATATTTCAATAATATGTGCACCAGCACGCAGCACATTTTCTAAACCTTCGCGACTAACCGCAGAAAACATCATAACTGGTTGATCCGCTGCTCTTTGCAAAGCTTCCTGTTTAGCTTCACGTTCTTCAATTGTCAGAGTATCTATCTGGCTTAAAGCAACAATTTCAGTTTTATCACTTAGATTATTTCCATATGCCTCAAGTTCATGACGCACAATTTGATATGCTTTTGCTACATCTTCTTCTTGAGCAGAAATCAAATGAAGGAGCACACGACAACGTTCCACATGTCCTAAAAAACGGTCTCCAATTCCTACACCTTCATGCGCTCCTTCAATCAATCCCGGAATATCAGCCAAAACAAATTCACGACCATCAATTCGTACAACACCAAGGTGAGGATGTAGAGTGGTAAAAGGATAATCTGCAACTTTTGGCTTTGCCGCCGTTACAGACGCTAAAAAAGTTGATTTTCCGGCATTGGGTAAACCAACAAGCCCGGCATCAGCAATTAACTTCAAACGAAGCCATATTGCACGCTCTTCTCCAGACAAACCTGGATTTGCACGACGCGGTGCCCGATTTGTCGATGTTGTAAAGTGAAGATTGCCAAAACCGCCATTCCCCCCTTTTGCAAGGCGATAGCGCTGTCCCACTTCCGTTAAATCACATATTAACGTTGTATTATCTTCTTCAAAAATTTGCGTCCCAACCGGAACTTTAAGGATGACATCATCACCCTTCTCACCTGTCATATTACGCCCCTTGCCATGGCCTCCTGTTTTTGCTTTAAAATGCTGTTGGTAGCGATAATCAATCAGTGTGTTAAGCCCATCAACAACAAGAGCCCAGACATCACCACCCCGTCCTCCATTCCCTCCATCTGGCCCCCCAAATTCTATGAATTTTTCACGACGAAATGATACTGCTCCAGAACCTCCATTACCAGAACGAATATAAACTTTAGCTTGATCAAGAAATTTCATTGGAAACACTCACTGAGGAATCAATCTCTCTACCTCTATAGGCAATACATTAGTTTTACCAGTTTTTCATCATTGATAACAGAAAAACTGTCACTATCGCCGATAACTCCTTGAGAAAAAATCATCACATTTAAATAGGTTAAGTAAAGTTAAATCTTCTTAAAAGAAGGCGCTATTCTTGAATGTTTGTTTTTCCTTTAAATTCAAGTGCTAAAAGATAAAGTTCTACTGATTCTGATCGGCTTGCGGGTGGTTTAACATGATAGACTTTTTTAAAATGCTGTTTTAGTATCGTGAGAAGAGTGTTTTCTGCTCCTCCTTGAAAAGCCTTTGCTAAAAAATGCCCCCCAGGTCTTAAAACCGAAAGAGCAAAATCAGCCGCAACTTCACATAAATAAATCGTTCTTAAATGATCCGTCTGACGATGACCTGTTGTTGGCGCGGCCATATCAGAAAGAACCACATCTGGTTTTGTTCCTAAAGTCTCAATTAATTTCTGCGGTGCATCTGTATGCAAAAAATCCATTTCCAACATGGCAACTCTAGGCAATGGATCAACATGTAAATAATCAATACCAACAACGCTAGGATCTTCATCACTTGACCCTACTATACACTCAGCCACCTGACACCAGCCCCCAGGTGCCGCTCCTAAATCAATAACCTTTTGGCCTTTTTTCAAAAACCTATAGCGCTCATTAATTTCAATGAGTTTATAAGCCGCACGCGAACGATAACCATCTACTTTTGATTGATGGACATAAGGATCATTCAGATGCCTCTCTAACCATCGTCGTGATGAAGCTTTAATGGTTCCTGCTTTCTTTTTTACGCGCTGATATAATTCATGTGACCCTGAACCTCCATAGCCACCTCGCGGTGTTTTTGTTGTTTTTTTCATCGTTATTCATTGTCTCCATATTTAATTCTCTAACGCTTGAAATCTCTGCTCTTTCTACGACGACACCATACCCCATCGCGTAACATCAGCTCTATCAAAATTCCTTCCCTTAATCCACGATCAGCAACTCTTAAACGCTGACTGGGCCAAACTTCCCGAATAACATCTAAAATTGCACAACCAGCTAAAACCAAATCTGCTCTCTCGCGTCCAATAAAAGGACTTATGACACGTTTTTCTATATCCCATGATAATAAGCGTTGTATCATAAGTGTAATGTCTGCATCATTCATCCAAATGCCATCCACTTTTTTCCTATCATAACGCTCTAAATTAAGATACATTCCTGCTAAAGTCGTAACCGTACCGGAGGTTCCCAAAAGATGAAACTTTGAACCTTGTGCTAACTTTCCTAATTTATGACGATCTGAAAAATTATTTAATAACCCTCGCACATAGCTTTTCATTTTTTCAAAGTCGTCTGAGCTAATATCATTCCCTCCAAAACGTTCAGCGAGCGTAACAACACCAACAGGAAGAGAAGTCCAAGCAATAATTTGTCTAGCTAAACGAAAAGAACGCTTTTGAGAAACATCAAGTAGCACAATTTCTGATGATCCTCCTCCAATATCAAAAAGCACAATAGCGTCAGTATTTGGTTCAACAAGTGTACTACACCCTGTAACAGCAAAACGCGCTTCTGTTTGCCGATCAACAATTTCCAATTCAAGACCTGTCTCCTCCAAAACACGCTGAATAAAATGTCTACCATTTTCTGCAGAACGACAAGCTTCCGTTGCAATCAAGCGATAACGCTTAATATGCCTTTGTTTTAGCTTTAAATGACAAATCTTTAATGCTTCAATCGCACGATCCATAGCTTGTGTATTAAGAAAACCGTTATTTATTAAACCTTCTCCCAATCGTACAATACGAGAAAAAGCATCAACAACACGAAAATATCCAGGTTTACTGGGAGATGCGATAAGAAGACGACAATTATTTGTTCCGAGATCAAGTGCCGCATAAAGAGGTGGAGATTTTACTTGAGAGAACCGTCGAAGAAAAGGCACTTTGAGTTTTTTTGTTTTTTGAGCATCTATCATTGTCTGACTATGAAACCCAAAAGCTGTCTCTGATTGAATAAAAACCTGTTTCTGTTTACACTGTTTTTTTCTTTGTTGTCTCTTTATATCAACAAAGATAGAGCGTGCCTCTGTTTGTGACAATGTAGAATAATTATTTTTATTACTATCACATTGATCATACAACTGATCTGCTTCGGTATCGTATGTTTCTCCTCGCTTTGACTGTTTTAAACCATAATTTAATGGGGTCATTTCTCTTATCCCTTGAGCGTTTTCCCCAATAAATAAACGAAAAAACTCTTCTGCTCATTCCTAAATAAAGCAACAATGCAACATCAAATGATAAATACAAGAAACCATTCCCTCTTTTTCTATCATCGAAATTTCTATGCTAGAATCATTCAGATTTTTGTATAATCTTTTGATTATTGCCGTGAAAGCAGTTCTCCCTTTATAAGCTTAAAACTATAAATTAATCGTTTATGTTCACATCAATTACGGATTATATCTCTATTATAACAAACCAGCATTATCACACTATTTGCTGACTCCTAATGTTGCAACAACCCATACATTGACATGATTTATAAGAAGAATTTTTACTTTTTTCTTCAATAACTTTATCCACACATTAGCCTCGTTTGTTATTTATTATATGAAACAAAATAGCTTTGATTATGCTGGAATACAAGTTCCGTGGTCCTACAAAATGCAATGACAATAGCTGTTATCTCGTGAATACAAAGAAAAACTATCGTTTAAAAAATTCTTTAGGATTATAAATTTATCTATTATTATAACACCTCAATCGAAAAATATTAATGCTTAATTAGACCACTCTAAAAATCCATATGAAACTTAAAAAAGAAATGAGCCTACTCATTATTGTAAAAAAAGTCGTATTTTTATTTATTTTAAATTGAGTATTTCTAATAATTTTTTATTTTTAACAACTAACACAATCACTCTTTAAGCTTTGTGGAAAACACTAACTTTATTTTCTATTATATATCAATTACTTATTGTAACTTTATATTCATAAAACTCCCACTCTTTCGAATAAATCACCTCTATATTATATTACATAAAAATGCCTACTTATTTTACCTTATAATTTACATTCAAAAACATAACACAACAATTTATGAAAAGATGACTCTTGTTAAAGGAACTCCGATGGATTTCTAAGGGCGCAAAGAATTAAGTGCCGCATTTAACCCTTTAAATGGCACTGTAAAAGAAAATACCTTTCCATCTTTAATTTTATAGGAAATACGTACTTTATTGTTCTGCTCTATTTGTTTAGTAAAAACTGGCCCTACAGGTGATTGTGCCAAACAAACCGTTTCATTACATTGCGTATAATGAATAAGAATAGGTTTTTTAATACCTTGCACAAACATTTGAATTGGAACATTTATATCAGAATTTGGCAATGTTCGAAAAAGCATTACTGCTTGACCATTTGTCGTAGAAACAAGAGACCAACTAAAAATGGTATTTCCTTCCTGATTATGAACAGTCTGTGTCACATTACATATACCTTGCTTAAGCTTTTGTTTTTCATCACAAATCAAAGTCCAGTCATAAAACTGCATAATAATTCGACGTGTTTCACCAGCTTCACCCTTAGGTATCGATAAGTGCGGTGGATGCACTGTATAAATATTATTGTTCTCTTTAGCAAAGCTTTCGCCCTTGCCTATTAAGGCAAGAGCAAACAGAACCTTCACTAACATACTTCTCTTTTTTATAATAATAATCATCTTTTCTATCATCATCTCAACCACAGAGTAATCCCAGCACCTACACCCCAATGACCTCCAGCACTTGTAATAGATACATTCGAGCGAATATTTTCATCTTCAGATGTATAACCAGCACCAATAGCAAATGCAGACTGATTGAGCCATAAACCCGTACCAAATGCAACACTTAACTTTCCCGGCGCATCATTATACCGTAAGTTAGAGACCGCCAAACCAATAGCCGCTGCTTGTCTTGCCTCTTTCCGAACATCCTGAATAGCATAATTCAACGTCTCAAACTTCATATCCGTATAGGTTTTCAACTCGTTAACACTATCATTGACAAAACTACTAACTTGATCATCCGTATATTTCTTCGCATCATCAAGAACTACCTTCATCTGTTGTTCAGTATAATCATGCAACTGACCACTATTAACGGCTTGATTAGAACCTGATTCAATTGCACCATCCGCTACATTGCTTATCAAAACAGGTTCGCTGTCATTCCCACCTATTAACGTGATGCTATTGGTCTTCATCCCCTCATCATCTTTGTCATAGTTAACAGCGCCATCGGTAACCGACGTTGCAATATCTTTAACATGTTGATCTATCGTATCTACCTTATCCTCAACATTTTTTACCCTCTCATTCGTGCTCCAAAGCTGTCCTCCATTAACAACTTCTTGCGAGCCTTCTACTATCTTACCATCAAAAACATTCGTAATCTTACTCGACTTGCCATCATGCTTCGCATCATACGCACCTTCTTCTTCATTCCAACTCAAACTATTCGTATCTATATTGTTAGAAACCTCTTGAATACGGTCGTTGATACTCATCATACTCTCACTGACACCATCAAAGGCACCAGATACATCATGATAGATCCTTGTCAGACGAACTTCCATCCACATTGAATTGTGCAACCTTGAATTCTGGAGCATGCCATGTGCCACCTTCATAGATCGCGCCACCACCTAAATACATCGCTAACGTCTGATGCAATGAATAAAACTGGTGGCCCGTAATCGCATCAGTGAAACCTTCTGAAATATCGCCATCTAAAAGAGACTTCAGTTTGCTCTTGCTTCTTTGATCCCCTGTCCCATGAAGCGCTACAAACGCTCTATCCTCATCACTCCATAACAACGCATGCTGCCCAATATTGTCCGAATTGTCTGAAATCTCATTATGAAGCTTCGTAAAGGAACTGCTTACACCAGCAAACGCTTCAGAAACATTCAAATAACTACGCTCTTCAGAACTTCCATCTTCATTGAAGGTCGTAACTTTGAAAATAGGCGCTCCCCATAGACCTTCATTATATTCAGCTCCTCCACCTAAATAGCTCGCTAACGTCTGATTTAAGGAATAAAGCTGGGAACCATTGATAACATCATGCGATCCATCGGCAATCGTACCATCGGCAACATTATGAGGTGCAATTGGAGGTGAAGCCTTACCTTTTCCAAAAGTCACACTCACATAATTAATGACACCATTTTCGTCATCTTTTTTATCGTAATGAACAACAGCTGAATCATCTGACTGAATGCTCTCAGAGAGCTCCTTTAAACCTTTATCAAACTGACCCTTGTTAATCGCTTCATTACTCTTCGTTGCTTCTTTAACACCAGAAAGAATCCTATCTTTGCTACCCTTATCCGCAATATTGATCTCACTGCCTTCTACTTCTTTACCAATAGTGATCCGATTTGTACCTGCCTCTTTCTTAACAAGGCTATCACCTCTCACGTTGGCAATCTCATTCTTAATCTCTTTAGTAAACTCATTTTTAATATTTGTAAAAGAGGTACCAACTTCAGTCAAAGCTTCCGCAACAGTATCATACTTCTTATCTTCTGAGTTGCCATCATCCTTAACTGTCTTAACCGTGAATGTAGGAGCTGTCCATTTTCCTTCTGCATAGCTAGCGCCACCGCCTAAAGATTTAGCAGCATTGCTACCTAATGTATAAAGCTATGAACCATTAACAGCATCATGTGAACTCTCAGAAATCGCACCATCGGCAACATTATAGAAGTGTAACAGGGTCCTTAATCTTTACCCAAAGTCACACTCTTATAATTAACACTGCCAGCTGCATTTTTATCATAAAGAACAGAAAAAGCACTTGCTTCCTTAAGATTCTTAATACTGTCATTAATATTTGCTATATGAACATCGAGTTGTTTCTTATTTACTGCCTCATTGTCATTTTGCGCTTCTTTAACGCCCGAAAGGGTACGCAACTCATTTTTGCTGTTGGTAAAACTGATTTCTGTGCTTTTTTTTCAGCACCAATCTTGATAATCTTCGTATCTTCATCCTGCTTGACAAGGCTATCACTGACAACATTGGTCACATCATTATGAACATTCGTAATAGAACTCGCAATACCAGCAAAGGCATCCGCTACATTATTGTAAATCTTTTCCTCACCAGTACTACCATCAGAATTGACAGTTTTAAGCTTGAATATAGGAGCAATCCATTCTCCTTTTTCATACTTAGCACCACCACCTAAATATGTCGCGAGAGTGTTACTCATTGGAACCATTTATCGCATCAGTCGATGTTGCTGTAATAGAACCAGCCTTAACGCCTGAAAAAGTCCGTGCCACATTATTAACGTTCGCAATACTTACTCTCGTTCCACTTACTTTTCCACCAATGGTAATAAGTTCCGTATCATCTTGCTTAACTAGGTTGTTCCCTGCCGAATTAATGACTACATTTTCAATCTTTTTATCAAGATTCGTGAAAGAACTATTTACGCCTGGTAAAGGCATCTGCAACATTATGATAGCTCTTTTCAGTTCCGTTACCATCCCTATCAAAGACCTTAACTGTAAAAGTAGGAGGCATCCATTTTCCTCTATCAAGTCCAGCACCACCACCAAAATAGCTAGAAGTAGCAATGCCTAGAGAAAAAAGTTGTGAGCCATTAACTGCCTCAGACGAGAATGGCGAAATCCAACCACTATTAACACCAGTAAGAGTCCTCAATTCATGAGAGCTATTTCCAATGCTTATTCTATTGCCACCTACGTCCGCACCAATTGTAATAAGCCCTGAGCTATCTTGCTTAACAAGCTTATTGCCCGCGACTTCATTAGTATAACGTTCCAAACCATATAATGCAGAGCCAACATCTCTATACACTCTACCGTTAATTCTATAGGTTGGTGCAATATCTTTAAGTATATTTGTACCAGCACCAAAATACTGCGATACATTACCCCACGTATCACAAGCAGAAACAGGAGAAGCATTGGATAAAAAGACAGCTACTGAAACCAATGAAAGCGTTTTAATAAAAGGTAATCGATAAGGTGAGCGAAAATCTTTAATATCACTCTCTTCTAGCATTTTAGGCATTTTATATATTTTTTTCATAATAAATTCTCCAAATAAGAAAAACATTAAAAAGACATATTCTGATGATAAAATGTTTCAGGAGATGTTTTTTCTTGTTTTATAAAAGATTAGGGTTGTCATAATGAGGAAAAGAACTATTTAAAACGCTATGAGATTGTCATGAGCGTTGGTTGATAATTCTGTTAACAAGAGTTTGGTTTTTGCCCTTTTAAGGAGTCTGTTTTTTTGCAGTAAAACCTTTGGATTTAAGAGTAAAAAATAAGATAAGCATAGAGAAGATGTATTTTTGCTCTGTTATGAAAGGTTGTGTGTTTAAAAGGCAATAAAGGATTTTTATTGCAGTAAAAGTGGGTGTGTTGTTTGCTAAGTAATTTAGGGTGTTTTCTGTAGGATTATTGTGCTTTTGTCGTAAAAATAAGCGACATACACCTCAGTTTCAGAGTTGTATCTCTTAAAAATTTGGAATAAGATGGTTGTGGTTGTGTTATTTTTCTATAATCTACCACGCCCCGCTTCGCAAAAAAATTTCTAGTATCTTTAATTTAACGAATCATTTAGCCCCTTTTACAGATTATTAAGAAAAATAGCAAGAAGAAAGTTATTTTTTTAATGCGTCTTTCTGATTCAGAAAATAATTCTAAAATTTATAATTTCATTGTTTGCTCTGTAGGCTTTTATAGAAATGTTGATGTATCATTGTATTTTAGATATCCTCGTTTTGATCAAAGTAAGTCTTACTTAATTATTGTTACTGCTGCATACAGAGAAAATAATTAAAATAGTACAAAATAGGATTTTTTATCTTACCATCATCTATATTGATAATCTTACCTGGGCTCTTAAGAACGCCATTATTATCGACGTGAGAAGCATCGTAACCCCCTTTTTCTTCATTCCAAGCCAGACCATTCGAGGATACATTTTTTTCAACATCCTTTATACGATCATTGATATTTGTCATGCTGTCATTAACGGCATCAAATGCCTTGGCAATACTTGTAGATTCTTCTTTACTTTCCGTAACATCTGCTTTGAAGGTTTTTACCTTAAATTTCGGTCCAGGCCATTTGCCGTTTTCATCATAACCAGCACCCCCGCCTATAGAATTTACAACACCTTGGTCTAAGGAATAAAGTTGACCATTATTCATTGCATCCGTTGATTCTTTTGTCATTTTACCTACATCAACATTCTGAAAAGCAACCACTTCTGCTTCGGAATCTCCAAACGTAATACTCCTCTTTCTTAGACCTATAAATTTCTGATGTGGATCGCTATCTTCATCTTCTACTCTATCGTAGAAAACGGCTGTAGAATTAACATTTACTAATATATTCAAAAAGTTAATGACTAATTGAAAAGAGAGAGAAGTTGTGTTTTTAGGTGTTAGAGTTAGTTTAGTATATTGTTTTTATAATCTCCTCCAATAAAATTGAAATACATTTGAATATATGTTTTTGTCTTACGAGGAAGATTTTTAATAGATTTGTAGTAGAGCGAAAAATTTTTTCTATCTGTAAAGCGCTACAGATCTTTTAGATTTAAAACTTAAAGCAGAAAATAATGAATTTATAATGTATGAAAAAATTCATTATCTTATTTTGAAATAAGGAGTTCACTTTGTTGAAAGCGTCCGGTTTTTCTGTTTTTTAAACCTGTATTTATCATTATAGCGCTTATCAATCTCTCTATATATGTATTTTTACATACGTAAAAACAATTCACCCCTGCCTCATGAGACAGGGGTGAAAAGGAATTTTTATGTATTTTGTTTATTATCAGTTCAATGTCATATTGAATCCCGCACCTACACCCCAATGACCTCCAGAAGTTGTTGCGGATATATTAGAGCGGTATTTTCCATTTTCTGAGGTGTAACCTGCACCAAAGGCAAATGCAGATTGACTACGCCATAAACCAGTACCAAATCCAACGCTTAATTTTCCAGGTGTATCATTGTAGCGTAAGTTAGATACCGCTAGACCAATAGCTGCTGCTTGTCTTGCCTCTTTTTTCACACTCTCAATACTGTAGTTTAAAACATCAAACTTCATATCTGTATATTGTTTAGACTGATCAACAGCATCATCAATCGCATCAATCACAATATTATTAACTCGTTGATCTGTGTAGTGCTTGGATTCATCAAGAATAATCTTCATCTGTTCTTTAGTATAGTCATGGAGTTGACCACCATTTACAGCTTCTTTTGATCCCTTCTCAATTTTACCATCTGCTACATTATCAATCAAAACAGGTTCACTAGCATCACCACCCGCTAATGTAATTTTATTGGTCTTTTTGCCATTTTCATCTCTGTCATAACGAACAGCGTCCTCAGCAATATCGTTAACTTTGTTTTCAATATTGAAAACCGTTTCACCAATATCCGTAACCGTAGTGGAAATATTGTCGACTCTGTTGGTAAGATGCTTCACATCTTTTTCGACACCAGTGACACGTTCATTGGTTTTCCAAAGTTGCCCACCATTAACTGCATCTTTCGAGCCTTCTGCAATTTTACCATCTGCTACATTGACAATTTTATTTGGCTTGCCATCGCGACCAGCATCATAGGCTTTTTTATCATTGTTCCACTTTAAAGCATCTGAATCGACCTTGTTGATGACATCATCAATACGGTTATTTATGTTTACCATACCGCCATTAATGCCACCAAGTGCTTCAGCAACATTATTGTAGTTTTTCTCCTCCCCAACAGTACCATCGGCATTAAATTGAGCAACCTTGAAATTAGGAGCGTTCCATTTTCCATTATTATAGCCAGCACCACCACCAAAATATGCAGCCAATTGGTTGCTCATGAGATAAAGCTGGTTACCGGTAATGGCATCAGTTGAATTCGCAGCAATTCTGCCATCTTTAACATTAAGGAGAGAAACTGGTCCGACATTGTTCTTGCCACCCAAGGTCACGCTACCATAATTGATGCTACCATCTTCATTTTTATCGTAGAGAACTGCAGCAGCACTTGCAAAATCAATATCTTTAGAAATTTTCTCTATGCTTTTATCAAGTTGCTTTTTATTAACAGCTTCGTCGTCCTTCTCTGCCGCTTTTACACCAGAAATAGAACGGGCGACACCAGCGTATCCTGCAATATTGATTTCAGTACCAGCTGTTTTTTCACCAATGGTGATAATATTTGTCTTCTTATCTTGTTGCACAAGATTATTTTCTTTCATTTCAATAATCTTATTATCAAGATTCGTAATAGAAACATTCACACCAGTAAATGCATCCGTAACATTACGATGTGTCTGCCCCTGAATAAGGAAGGTTGGTTCTATACCGGAAAGTACATCTGTACTGCCACCAAAATATTTTGTTATATTAGTACCTATATTATAAAGCTGAGCACCATTCACTGCCTCAGTTGAATCTTCAGCAACCCGCCCCTTTAAAACACCAGAAATAGTCCGACCACTGCCTTCATTATTTGCAATATTGATTACACTCCCACTTGTTTTAGCACCAATGGTGATAGGTCCGAACTTTTCTTCTTGCTGAACTAAACTATTTTGTTTTATATCTAAAATCTGATTATGAATATTCGTGAAAGAATTATTCACGCCTTCAAAAGCATCAGCAACATTTGAGTAAGGCTGCTTAGAGACAGTACCATTATCGTTGATCTGATAAACTTTGAAAGTAGGAGCGTGCCATTCTCCATTTTCATCATATCCTGCTCCACCACCAAAATATTTAGCAACATCATTTATTGCATAGAGTAAATGCTGATTAACATGCCTTATATTCATATCAAGCCCCGACAAAGCCGATCCAACATCATTATGTTCCTTCTGTTCTACCCGACCATTTTCATCAATAGTAGTTAAATTATATCTCGGTCTTCTAAAGACACCATTATCGAATGAAGTACCACCACCAAAAAATTTTGCAACATCTCCAGATATCTTGTTAATCTGGCTACCATTAATTGCATCATGCGATTGATCGGAAATCTCTCCATCTTTGACATTATGAAGAGCAACTTGCCCGTTAACCTTATTACCTCCTAAAGTTACACTCTCATAATTGACAGTGCTATCATCATTTTTATCGTAAAGAACTGCAGAGGCACTTATATTCTCAATATTGTTGTTAATCTTTCCTATGCTTTCATCGAGTTGTTTTTTATTGACAGCTTCATTATCATTCTTTGCAGCCTTCACGCCCGCAATAGTCCGGTCTCCCTCGTTACCTGTAATATCAATTTTCGCGCCACCTTTTTCGGCACCAATGGTAATGAGCTTCCCATCTTCATTCCATTTAACAAGACTATTGTCTGCTACTTTTTTTATTTTCTCTTCTACTTCTTTCAACTGATTGAGATTAACTGCATCCATGCCTAACTGACCTTCTGCCACATTTCTAATCTCTTTGTTGCCAGCATCAATACCGCCATATGTTATACTTGGGCCACGTTTAATCACTAAGCCATTATCAGTTATAGTAACTTCTTCTCCTACTTTTATTTTATTAACTTTAATCAATTCATCTAAATCAAATGCTACTGCGTTATCACCTCCTCTTACAATTTTGATATTTTTGTGGCTATCATTATCCGCAGCAGCTACAAACTTTACTGTACTCTCTGCCTCAACATCTGTAGCCTCTTCATCTTCAACAGCAAGTTTCCAACCCGTTTTAATTCTCGCTGTAAAATCTTGCAACTGTTGATAATTTACTGCATCCTCAGCATCAGTTCCCGCTAGCACTCCCGTAATCTTTTTATTACCAGCATAAATACCTCCAGTAGTCATATTAGGACCACCAGTAATCACGAAGCCATTATCGCTTACATTCGCCTTACCTGCTATTATCCGTTTAACTCTGACAATATCATTTAAATCAAACTTTACAGTATTGTCATCGTTTTTGGTAATTTTTATATTCTTACTTTCTTCATTACTATCCTCTGCATTCACACCTACAAAATCTACTGTGCTACCAGCCTTAACATATGTAGCATCTTCACCGTTAACAGAGAGCTTCCAACCTTGTGTTGCATCTTCTCTTAATTTTTTTAATTGTGCAAAATTTACTGCATCGGTATCGTCTTCCCCTGCCGCTACTCCTTTAATCGTTTTATCACCAGCATAAATACCCGCAGTAGTCATATTAGGACCACCAGTAATCATGAAACCATCATTATTCATAAAACTGTTACCGGCAGTAACACTTGTCACTGTAATATCATCAGCTAAATCAAATGTAACATTACGTCTACCATCTCCTACAATCTTGATATTCCCGCCACCTTCCTTACCAACAGATGTAAAATTTACCGTATTGTTCTGTCCAATAGACATAGGATTTTCACCGTTAACAGTAAGTTGCCAGTGCATTTTGGCTGCTTCTTTTACTTCCTTCAGCTGTTTATAATTCACTGCATGATCATCTTCAGTCCCGTCTTTTACTCCTGTAATCTGTTGATTGCCAGCATCAATACCATCTATAGTTATTTTTGTCCCATTAGTGATCATAAAACCATCGTCACTCATAGAACTTTGTCCTGTAGTGACACTCGTCAACTTAAGAGTATCACTCAAAGCAAATTTGACTTTATGCTTATTATTTGCACTGTCTTTTTCAATCTTTAAGTTGTCTTTTCCTACTCCGCCGTTACTTCTCACTGAAAAATCTACAATATCGCTTGGATTAACATCTGTAGAACCTTCGTCATTAACAGAAATTTTCCAGCCGCCTCCTGCTCCCGCCATAACATCTCTCATAGCTTTTAACTGTGCAACATTGACGGCATCAGTGTCTTTACTCCCCGCTGCAACATTTGTAATTTGTCGCGTTAAATTCTGATTAGTATTACCAACACTAAAATCACCCGCAGTACTTTTCCATGCAAGATCACTCTTTGTTGTTACAGTATTTGTTACAGGATCATAACCCAAAGCATGCTTATCAATACGAGAGACAGCCCCTCCACCCACAGCCACACCATCTATAACAAGTACTTGTGCATTTATACCAATTGCAACTGAATGGGCCGTCTCAGCAAAAGTATGAGTCCCTATAGCAATCGAATTTTTACCCTTCGCTATTACTTTTCTTTCTTTCCCGTTGTCTGCAGGTTCTCCACCACCTATTGCAATAGAACCAAGAGCTTGAGCCTCAGCCTTTGAGCCTATAGCAACCGTGTAGTCGTTACTTGCCTTGGTCTGTAACCCTAATGCAACACTGTTGTAACCAGATGCAGATGCAAACTTACCAATAGCAACACTATTTATACCGCTCCCTTCTGCATTTGAACCAACCGCAATCGCATCGTCCTGCGTAGCTTGAGAACTCTCGCCTATAGAAATGCTATTTTTACCAGAAGCAGTTGCAAGTCCACCAATAGCAACTGCAGATGTCCCCGACGCTTCCGATCCTACCCCCATAGCCACACTTGCTATACCACCTGCAAGTGCAGAAACACCAAAAGCTTGTGCTCCTCCAGCCTTCGCCGTTGCACCTGCACCAAATACGGTTGAATAATTACCCGTCGCAGCAGAACCACAACCGGTTGCAAAAGAATAAACACCATAAGCCTCAGGCAGAGCATTGGCGATACCACGAGTACTAATAGCTCCCATATAGCCACCCATCGGCTGACTACGACTGTTAACTGTCAAGCCATCACCAGCCCAAGTGACCTTTTCAGTGGTCGTGCCATAAGGATGACGGGAAGCAAATTCTTGATCATTAATAAATCTATTATATTGTTCCTTTGCAGTTATTCGATTAACATCAGGAATTGCTTGCTGTTGCTTACCACCACGACCAATCACATTATCCACACCACAGTAATCATCATCACCAGAAAAAACAATGCTACCATGACTGCCATGCGGATATTGGACATCAGTACCACTCGTGCTTCTGACAAGATCTCCTGTTATTGAGAGATTGGCAGCAAAAACAGGAGAAACACTGGATAAGAGTGTCGCCATTACCGTACTAAGAGAGACAACTTTAATTAAATTTGGTGTGGAATATTTTTTTTTCATAAGAACCTCCTCCAACAGAGTTCAACATCATTACAACGCGCTAAAACACACGTGGTAAAACCCTTGTTTGCGCGCTTCAAAAACCAATAAATCAAGACAAAACTCTCCCCCTTACGATACCGCTATCTTTACGGCATCGCCCTAAAATCTCTGCAACAACATCGAATCTAGAAAAGTCCCCAACCCTTTTAGCTAGAGGGATTCAAGCTAAAAAATCAATAAAAACACAAGACTTTGAAAATATACCGTAATCTCCATTAAAAAATACTGCTATTTATCTCTTAACAAAATAGTTTCACTAAAGAGCAATTCTACTTTTCAAATAAAGCGCATCAGCAAAATGGCAAGAGTATAAAAAATAATTTTTTATAAATTTGTAAAAATACTTCTCAATAAAATAGCTGTTCTTATAAACACAAATTTATGATTTTTTTAACTTATAGCACAATGTAATAGATAACGATTATCATGATAATCTCACTCTTTGTTGCGAGATAAGCTGTTTCAATATATAATGCATTATCTTTGAAAGAAATCTTTCTTAATATAATGATACACGCTCTGTAAAAAGTTCCAACGTGCTCATCTTATCATCTTCATAAAAAGACAAAAGTGCTATAAATGATCTTTTGTTCTTATCGCGTATATGTCTGTTATCCTTCTATAGAAACAAAACATCGTCATTGTATTTTCCCTGTTGTATAAATTTTTTAAATATCACAAATCGAAAAGAAGCTGTTTTTTAGCTTTTCTCCCACATAACCTACTGTACTTACACTGTTGTCAGCATCTTTTCCCTCAACCAACAAACATTTCAGAAATGACACTATATTAACCTCTTTTTTAATCAATTTGTTTATATCTCTACTCGTCATTCTTTTTATGAACCATTTTATCTTTAATCAGAGCAATATATTGAATTTATTAAGCAAAATAATTGGTATTCTACAAAAAATGAGATTATCATTCGTTATTAAAAAGTTAGACGTTTACAAACCCTGTTTGCTTATTTTAATATATTAATGGCATTGATTTAGCTGTAATTGGCAATAGAGATTTTAAGGTGTTTTATTTATCGTCAGAATACTCCTCCTCTACGCACATTAAAAGCCTTTTGGAAATGTATTTTATGCTATAAGTTCTATAGTAAACACATTGCTACCCATATTTACAATTGAGCGCTTCAAAATCTTGGAGTAATAAAATCTTTAATAGGCTTTGATTTAAAAGCGCGTATTTTTCAGAAAATTGACAAAACCATGAGGTTCGTATACATGGCAATTCTAAGTGATGATGGTGGAGTGATACTTAAAAAAGCTGCATGGAAACCCGCAACGTTGAGGAATTAAGCATGACCTCTTTATGCGATAAAGAATTATCTGATACACTGGTTGGTCTTTATGACGACTATCAACGCGGTTTCGACATTGGAGAAGAGCTTAAATTGTGCGTGGATTTGGCGTTATCTCTTGAATTGGAACTCAGTATTCACCGTTTAAGTGAAACAGATGCTGTTTTAAAAAAAGAGATTGTGCAAGCTTTACATCGTCGTAGAAATACTCATTCCAATGAAGATGAAATTGATACAATTTTTCATATGGATTTTGAAAAACAAAAATAATACAATACTTTCCTGTATGATAAGATATTACCTCATCGCTTTGCTTTCTATTGCGCTTAAATAAAAAAATTTCAAGAAGATTTAAAGTGTTGTGTTTTCGTCTTCTTAACAGCAGTGAGATGAATTAAAGAAACGCATCAATTCTTTTGGGGTCATTATCAAAAAATAAAGGGTACTCTCTAGCATACATCAATTTATGCTTTATTCATTAAGTACCAACTTTTACATTTTCTCAACTCTCCTTTAAAAGCAAAATGTGAAATATGCTGCAGCATAAATGTTTATAAAATAGTGTATATTGTCCACACTTAAATGTAATTTATTGTTTTTCATGTTTATAAAACAGCACTATGAGTATTCCAACAAACGCAACAATGCTTTGAAAAAAATATATCGATTGAGGTGATATGCTACTGTTATCGCTTGCCATAATGAGGTAGACTCCGAGGATCAAGCATCCAGAGATACCATTAAAACTTGCCTGCAATCTTCCTTGGTATTCAGGATCACAAGAGAGTTGTGATAAAGAAATCGAAAGAGCCCAACTCGAAAGTCCAAATCCAATCATAAAGTAAACAGGAAAAACAACAAAATTGTGTGTATTAACAGATAGAATAGCGAGGCCAATAGCCATAAAAGCTAATAAAATGGCTAATGTTTTCCTGATAGATAAAACTTTACAAAGAGGTGGTGAAAAAAACGCACCTGTCAATACACCCATAGAATAAAGCACCTCCAGTATTGCAAAGATCCTGCTATCCGCATGTAAAACCTCTTGTATATAAGGAACGAGAATAACAGGAATGGTCATCAAAAGAGTCATAATAATCATCTGGCTTATATAAGGTACAAAAAGAGCCGGATTCTGCTTAAAATAATGAAGAGATGCTGTATAATTTTCCCACCAATTTTGCTGGTTTTGATTTTTAGATCTTCGGTTTTTAGGTACCTTCATTGCAAAATTAAATAAACCAGCAATGATAAAGAATATACCACCTATTAGAAGAGTTCCTTTTATTCCTGCATAGGCGAGTATCAATCCACTTAAGCCCATACCTACGATCGTGCCAAGTTCATAAACCATATCGATGGTTGCATTTGCATTGATGAGCTGTTCCTTCAGCACAATACTTTGAATTAAAGAAATAGCTGATGGCATATAAAAAGGGATAAAAATACCCAAAAGAGCAGATAAGACCATCAATTCAATTTCTATACCAAAATGCCAAAGCATTACCCAGCTTACGATTACCAAACCTCTCACAAGATTTGAAATAATAATCTGCGTTTTACGGTTATATTTATCTGCCAATATGCCCAAAATAGGCGCAAAAATAATGCCAGGCGTCCAAAGAAAAAGCATCATCAACGCTACACCACGGATTGAGCCCGTCTGATTGTAAGCGAGCCATGACAATGTAATATAATTTAGTCCACTTCCAAATGTAGCAAATAAGCCGCTCAAAGTAAAATAGAGAAAAGTTCTATTTTCAAATAAAGCAATGCGTTCCTTCAAATTTGAAGTGAACATAAACTATCCTTTAAAATAAATACCAGTTGATATGCATCATACATCCTGTTTAAAAACATGCATTCTTACAATTTTCATTTTAGATCATTAAATTTAAGAAAACAAAATTTCTTTTTTGAGACTTTTACAATTTTCGCGCTGATGTATAATTAATTCTTCTATGAAAAAAACATTTATGCACAAAAACAAAATTAATATTTTATGTGCGTTTTATTCAGAAGCTACACCTTTATTATGTAAAACAATTTTACGGTATGGAAGCTTCACTCACATTATTGTCCTTATTATTCCGTGCACTAAAATATGCTCGAGTATATCCTTCCATGTCGTTCTTCTATCACCACACTTTGGCTCTAAAAGAATAAACACACTATTATCCTCACGATAAATATTGATAACTTTTCTATTCCTCTTCTCTAAATCTTTTAAAACAAACCCATTACAGTTAGTTTTCCAAATAATTTTTTTCAATAAAAGAGAGTTTTTCTTCGTATTTTAAGTTTAAACTATTCCTTTTCTGCAACCGCTCCAGTACTGTAGTGGGCGATAAATGAAGATAAAATATAATATGGGGTCTTGGAATAGATTGAATTTAATTTAACGACACTTTCAAAAGAAAGCTCTCGAGCATAAAAATAAGCAAGACTAGAATAAACAGATCAATCGCTAATTAATAAATTTTGCAATGAAGCTAAGGAAGGTTCAATAATTTCAAGCGTATGTTTGCGTCTATCTGTCTTGCTAAGAGTGCTAAAAGCAACGGATCAGTTGCTTTTCCATTATCATGAACCTTGATAAATTCAGATTCATTGTCTTCAGTTCCCAATGAAGCACCAGTGGTACGGTGTGCTTCATCACAAATGATCAGATCAAATTCGGGTAAACCATGCTCTTTTTGTGCATCCGAAATCACTTGGATAGAATGATAAGTTGAAAAGACCACGGTCATTGCATCTGCTAGGGATTCACAAGCTTCTTTAGCAAGGGCTTGAGCATCCGTGGTAGCAGGGAGAACAAGATCTGATGTTTCCATGCCAACAATATCATCTTGGTGTTTACGACGCTTGCCTACTTTCGTATCAGAACACACGGCAAAGGAACGCAACGGGACTTGTGCATCGGCTGTCCATTCACGAATTGTTTGCGAGACTAAAGCAAGAGAAGGCACCAGAAACAACACACGCTTGCCTGTTCCTGCTATGTGTTCTGCTATCTTCAAACTGGTGAAAGTCTTGCCCGTTCCACATGCCATAATCAGCTTGCCACGGTCTGCTTCTTGTAAACCGTCACAGACTTTCTTGATGGCTTCTTCTTGATGGGGACGAGGCTCTTTTGTTGATTTCAGAAGAACTTCTTGTTTTGTTGCAAATATTTGCCAATCTATCCGACTGTTTTCCATATGACGAAGGTCAATGCGATAAACGGGTATCGCTTGTCCTTTGATCATGGCATTCACATTGTCACTTAATTCCACTTCCGTACTATCAACGAGAAGACGATATTTAAAGATATCTTTTCCAGATGCCGCGATAAAACTATCAATATCCTTTTTACTGATCTGATGGTCTGCTTGATAAAACTTACATTGAATAGCGACATAGCCCTCTTGATGACGAAGCTTGGCAACCAGATCAATGCCGATATCATTTTTATTCCAATCTTCACGTTCTTTTGCCCATTCATAATAGCTCTCAACTTTTTCATATCGCCCATAGTGGAGAGGGTCATACATAAGATATTTTGTCACAAAATCTTCAAACACTTTCCCCCGTAGAGCATTTGATGTTGCCTGTTCACGATAGGATTGTAAAAGGGAGCGTAAAGTGAATTGTTCATTATCAGACTTAATAGATTGCAGCATATTGTAATAAAAATCCCTTGCCTTATGAGATGATTAATATTCATCAAAAGAATCAAAATGAAGTTAATTAAATCCATTTTGAATGAATAGTATGAAAAATGCGGAAACTGCTAAAAAAGCCGATATTTTTTTCAAAAGGGGTCTTTAAGGTGCTTATCAACAGCCCATGATACGGGGTCAGATCAGCAAAATAGTGAAATCTGCTGTTTGTTTTATGGTCAATCAAGACAAATTCGTTATGTACTTTAAAATATCAGAATGAGTATTTTGATGAGTTTTATGAGACATTTTATAGAGAGGTTTTGAAGGTTTCTCAAACCGTCAAAATACCTTCAAAAATATACCGCGGGTTGTATTTATAGGTTGTATCTTGATATAGGTTGTTTGTTAAAAAAATAACTTATTGAAATATAATGACTTTTATTTTTTGATTGAAAAAAATATATAAAGGGGGGTAGAAGGAACCCTCAAAATACTCAAAATCTTCAAAACTCATACATTAAGGCGTTCTTTGAAGGTTCACTCTATGAAATACAAGGGGTAATGCTTTATTGGGGTGTCTTATGCCCCTTTACTAAAGGATGCCATTCATAACGTATTGTAGGTCGACCGCTTTTAGGGTTATTGTCTCCAGAGACTTCACGAATATAGTTACAACGGCATAAAAGCTCTAAAGCTTGCTTAACGGCTTGATTATCTTTTAAAGAAGTCCAACTTCTTTGATGAATATCGCGTAAAGTAAAAACATCAGATAAATGATCACAACGCTCGACAATTAATTTTGCACGCTCTGCTGTTAATGTATC
>NZ_JBHILR010000092.1:0-514 GCF_042193415.1 Bartonella sp. TT121SHDZB
CTTTAAAAGCACATAAATATAAAAGAAGCAATTAATAGGCATAAGATATTATCAATACACAACGTATTTAAAAAATACAAAAAAAGATAAAATATTGTTTGACAATAAATACGTATTTTGTTATATAAATACTCAAGTGATTCAAAACACTAAACATGTAGCGAATAGGTTGCGATAAACCTAATCCTATTAAAAACTGACTATCTTTTATGCTGTTATTGGCATATATAGTGATTTTGTCGGGTGTCGTTACGCCATACAATACTCTTATGAGAAAAGCGTAACAACGGACTACATGCCGTGTTTTGAGCGCCCGGCGCCCTTATAGGGTGTCAATTTCAAAACTTATGAACATGTAGGATTTAAATATGACAAATATATCAAAAAACACCCCCCTTCTCTCTAACATTTCAAATGAAACTGCATCTGTTAATAAACAAGAGCCTGCAAAAAAATACGAATTTACAGGTGAGACAATAGAGGTTGGTGATTATACTCTTTATCGCATTCGGGC